>CAYVCH010000292.1:0-2549 GCA_964449755.1 uncultured Actinomycetes bacterium | reverse complement strand
GCTGGTCCCCACGGCTCCTCCCCCGGCGCCGGCGGCGCCGTCCGGCGCATCCTAGCCCGGGCCACGGGCGCTGCCCACGGCGGGAGCGCGGCATTCAAGCGTCCGACCCCACCGGCCGAGAGGGAAGGGGGCGGCGTGAGAGAATGCGGGGGGAGCTTCCGATGCGGGAAGGTACAACGGCGGGCGGCACCGACGGGCCCACGCCGGCCGGCCCCGGGTCCGCCGACGATCGGCTCGTGGCCGAGCTCCGGATGCTGCACAGCCTGGCCGCCAAGCTCAACCACCTGATCGACGTGGGGCAGATCGGGGAGGCCATCACCGACGAGCTCCGGACCCTCATCGACTACCACAACTGCCGGGTCCACCTCCTCCAGCCGGACGGCCGCACCCTCGTCCCGGTGGCCTTCCGGGGCGAGCTCAGCGAGTACCAGGGGGAGACCTACGAGAACCTCATCACCGAGGTGGGCAAGGGCATCACCGGGCGGGTGGCCGAGACGGGCGAGCCCTTCCTCACCCCCAACGCCCTGGAGGTGGAGTGGGCCATCCAGATCCCGGGCACCCCCGAGGTGGAGGAGTCCATCCTGGCCGTACCCCTCCGGTACGGCGACCGGGTGACCGGGGTCATCGCCCTCTCCAAGCTCGGCATCGACCAGTTCGACGCCGACGACCAGCGGGTCCTGGAGGTCTTGGCCTCCCACGCGGCGGTGGCCTTCGAGAACGCCCGGCTCCTCGCCCGGGAGCGGGAGGCAGCCCGCACCTCCGCCGCCCTCCTCGGCCTCTCCCAGGCCCTCACCCGGGTCCACGACCCCGGCGCGGTCCTGGCCGAGGCCCTGGCCACGATCCCCTCCCTCATCGCCTGCGCCGGGGCGAGCGCCTACGTCCGCGACCCCGCCACGGGCACCTTCCGGCGGGCACGGGCGGCGGGTGCCAGGGCCGGGGCCCCCGGGAAGGCGAGCGAGATCCCCGCGGAGGTGGCCGCCCCCTTCCTGCTGTCCCTGGAGGAGCCCTTCGTCCTGTCCCGCGAGCTGGCGGCCCAGGTCCCACGCCCCTACGCCCTCGACGAGCCCGTCGAGGTCCTCGTGGCGCCCCTGCGGTGGGAGCCCGACGGCTTCGGGGCCATCGTGATGCGGGCGGCGGCCCCCGCTGCGAGCTTCGCCGAGGCCGACCTGCGGCTGGCCCGGGGGATCGCCGACATCACGTCCCTGGCCCTGGGCAACGCCCGCCGCTTCCACGAGCTGGAGCGCTTCCACGAGCTGGTGGAGGGGCTGGACGCCGTCTTCTGGGAGGCCGACGCCGAGACCCGCCGGTTCACGTTCCTCTCCGGCCGCGCGGAGCGGATCCTCGGTCAGCCGGTGGGGGACTGGGTGGCCGGGCACCGGACGTGGGGCGAGCACGTGCGGCCAGAGGACCGGGAGGAGGCCCTTGCCGCCTGCGCCGCCGTGGTCCGGGAGGGCCGGCCGGCGTCCCTCGAGTACCGGGCCACCCGGCCCGACGACCGGCTCCTGTGGCTGCGCGACCTGGTCCACCTCGTGCGGGACGCCCAGGGCCGGCCCCGCCAGCTGCGCGGCCTCATGGTGGACATCACCGAGCGGAAGCGGGCCGAGGAGGCCCTGCAGCGGAGCGAGCGCCAGTACTCGGAGGCCTTCCGGCGGGAGCGGGAGGCCGCCCAGCGCCTCCGGGCCCTGGACGAGATGAAGACCACCTTCCTGGAGGCCGTCTCCCACGACCTGCGGACCCCCCTCACCGCGATCCTCGGCTCCGCCGTCACCCTCGAGCGGGCCGCTCCGGACCTCTCCCGCCAGGAGGCCCTCGACCTCGTGGCCCGGATCGCGACGAACGCCCGGAAGCTGGAGCGGCTGCTCTCGGACCTGCTGGACCTGGACCGCCTCCAGCGGGGGATCGTCGCCCCCCAGCGTCGGCCCACCGACGTGGCCGCCCTGGTCCGGCGGGCCGTGGGGGAGGCCGACGTCCTGGAGGGCCGGCCCGTGGAGCTGGACCTCGAGCCCCTCGTCCTGCCCCTGGACGCCGCCAAGGTCGAGCGGATCGTCGAGAACCTCCTGGCCAACGCCGCCCGCCACACGCCGCCCGGCAGCCGGGTCTGGGTCCGCGCCCACGGACACGACGGTGGCGTCCTCCTCGCCGTCGAGGACGAGGGCCCCGGGGTCCCCGTGGAGCTGCGGGAGGCGATCTTCGAGCCCTTCCGCCAGGCGACCCTGGCCGACCACGCCCCGGGGGTGGGGATCGGCCTGTCCCTGGTCCGCCGCTTCGCGGAGCTGCACGGGGGGCGGGCCTGGGTGGAGGAGCGGCGGGGCGGCGGCGCCTCCTTCCAGGTGTTCCTGCCAGCGTGAGCCGCCCGGCGGTGGGGGCCGGGCGGCGCCGCCGGCCCGTGGGCCCCTAGCCGGAAGTTACCCCGTCCTCTCACCGGCGTCTGAGGAGAACCACCTGCTCATGGGCTTGTCCCGGCCCCTTGGGGGTCGAAGGCTGTAGCCAAGAATATGCTTGACTTCGGGCCTTGCACAAGCTAGGATGGGCCTCGATGGTAGGAGGAA
>CAYVCH010000291.1:0-2560 GCA_964449755.1 uncultured Actinomycetes bacterium | reverse complement strand
ATGACGTTCGAGCCCCTCACCCGAGCCACGGCCGTGGACGCGTACGAACGCGCCGGCATCGGGCCCGAGGAGGTCGACCTCGCGGAGGTCCACGACTGCTTCTCCATCGCGGAGGCCCTCCGGGTGGAGGGTCTCGGGCTGTTCGAGCCGGGCGAGTACCTGCGGGCGGTCGAGCGGGGGGAGGCCTCGATCGGGGGCCGCCTGCCCGTGAACCCGAGCGGGGGGCTTCTCGGCAAGGGCCATCCCCTCGGAGCGACGGGGGTGGCGCAGGTGGTGGAGCTCGTGCGCCAGCTCCGAGGGGAGGCCGCGGAGCGGCAGGTCGAGGGAGCGCGGGTGGGCCTCGCCCACTGCCGCGGGGGCAAGGCGGCCGGCGTCGAGGGAGCCGCCTGCACCGTCCAGATCGTGGTCCGGTGAGGAGGCGCGGGAGGGAGGCGTGCGCCAGCAGGTCCCCGTGCGGTTCGTCCTGATGCGCGGAGGCACGAGCAAGGCCGTCTTCCTCCGGGGATCCGACCTCCCCTCCGACCCCGGGGCCCGGGACCGGGTGATCCTCGCGCTCTTCGGGAGCCCGGACCCCAGGCAGGTGGACGGCCTGGGCGGCGCCGACATCCTCACCAGCAAGCTCGCCATCATCGACCCCCCCTCCCGCCCCGGGGCCGACCTGGACTACACCTTCGGACAGGTCTCCATCACCGAGCCGGTGGTGGACTACGACATCAACTGCGGGAACATCTCCGCGGCCGTCGCCGCCTACGCCGTCCAGGAGGGGCTGGTGCGTCCCGCGGAGCCGACCACGGTGGTCCGGATCCACAACACGAACACCGGGCGCCTCCTGCGTGCCGAGGTGCCCGTCGTGGCCGGCGAGGTCGCCGTGGAGGGAGACCTGGTCGTCGAAGGGGTCCCGGGCTCGGGGGCCGCCATCCGCCTGGACTACGCGGACACCGTGGGCGGGGCGACCGGGGCCCTGCTCCCCACGGGGAGGGTCCTCGACGAGGTGGAGGTGCCGTGGGGACGGGTCGGGGCGAGCGTGGTGGACGTGGGCAACCTCTGCGTGTTCTTCCGCGCCGCCGAGGCCGGCATGACCGGGACAGAGGGGCCCGCCGAGATCGTGCCCGAGCAGGTCGAGCGGGCCGTGGCCATCAAGGAGGCCGTGGCCAAGCTCCTCGGGCTCCCCCCGGCGGGCCTCGTTCCGATCCCCGTCGCCGTGGCGCCGCCCGCGGCCTACCGGGCGCACGGGACGGGACGGACGGTGGCCGTCGACGAGGTCGACCTGGTGGCGCGGGTGATCGGGGGGAGGCCCCCCGCCCTCCACAAGGCCTTCCCGGGCACGGCGGGGGTGACGGCCGCCGTGGCCGCCCGGATCCCCGGGACCGCCGTCCACGCCGCAGCGCGCACCGTCCCGGACGCCGAGCCCATCCGCATCGGTCACCCCAGCGGGGTCGCCCCGGTGTGGGCCTCCGTCCGCCCCCGCGACGGGGCGTGGTCCGTCGAGCGCGCCTCGTACGCCCGGACGGCCAGGCGGCTCGCGGAGGGCTACGCCTTCGTCCGGGCCTCCGTGTGGCCCCGGTGACGTCCGGGCCGCCCCGGTGCCCGCGGGGGCGGCCCGGGCGCGACCCCGCCCGCCCCGCGCACGATGCCCGTCCGGGCGGTCCCTAGGGGAGGTTCCGCAGGGCCAGCGCCACGGCCTCCAGGCGGCTGTGCACCTCGAGCTTGTTCAGGATGTGCTGGACGTGGTTCCGCACGGTGGCCCGGGAGAGGGTGAGGCGCTCGGCGATCTCCCGGGTGTCCATCCCCTCCGCCAGGAGGCTGAGGATCTCCCGTTCCCGCTCGGTCAGGCGGCCCAGGGCAGCCTGACCGCCGTCCCTCCCACCCCGCGCGGTCCCGGCCGGTGCCATCCCCACCCGTTCGGCGATGACCCGCTCGAGCTCGGGGGGAAGCCCGCCCTCCCGGACGAAGTGCACCATCTGACAGGCCTGCCGGTACCTGGCGGGGGGCACCACCGTGCTCACCGAGAGCCACAGGGACCGTCCGGACTTGGTCCGTCCCATCACCTCCCGGGTCTCGATGAGCTCGTCCCGGGAGCTCCGGGCGCAGGCCGGGCAGCTCGCCTCGCACACGGCGTTGCCGTGCCGGTCGTGCCAGCCGAGGATCTCGTAGCAGGGCCGGCCCAGGACCTCCTCGGCTCGGTAGCCGAGGAGGTCGGTGGCCGCGCGGTTCCAGCCCACCACCCGCATGTCCGGGTCGATGGCGACCATCCCGTCGGTGGTGCGGCCGAGCACCTCGAGCAGCTCGGCCACCGCCCCCCGCAGCCAGGTGTCCACCGCCACGGCCCGTTCACCCCTCGACGCGCAGGACGAGGGCCCCGCCGGTGTCGCCCGCGGCGCAGCCGGTGAAGAGGCCGACGCCCCCACCCCGTTCCCGGAGCGTCTCGACGAGCTCGGCCATGGCCCGGGCTCCGGTGGGCGCCTGGGGGTGTCCGTAGACCAGGCTGCAGCCGTAGGCGTTCATCGCCTCCAGGGCGACCCCGGTCTTCCGGGAGAAGTAGAGGTCGTTCACGGCGAAG
>CAYVCH010000290.1:0-2581 GCA_964449755.1 uncultured Actinomycetes bacterium | reverse complement strand
GGTCATGGGGACGCTGTTCGCCCTGGCCCCGCGGCCGGCCGTGGAGGCCTAGCCTCGTCCGTTGGCGTTGTTGAGACGGTCACGCCGATATAGAGTATTTGTAAGGTTGGCACGGTGAAAAAGGGGAAAAGGCGTGACGTACACGATCTGCGAGCCCTGCATCGACGTGAAGGACCGCGCCTGCGTGGACGAGTGCCCCGTGGACTGCATCTACGAGGGGCCCCGGATGCTCTACATCCACCCCGACGAGTGCGTCGACTGCGGGGCCTGCGAGCCGGTCTGCCCGGTGACGGCCATCTTCTACGAGGACGACGTCCCCGCCGAGTGGAAGCAGTTCAACCAGATCAACGCGGAGTTCTTCTCCGACTCGGTGACGGGGCTGGGCTCGCCCGGAGGCGCCGCCCAGGTGGGGCCCGCCGCCGTTGACCACCCCGTGGTGGCCGGCTGGGCCGCCGCCGGGTAGGGGGCTAGGCGGGCTCCGCCGCCGGGAGCAGGCCCGGCAGTCGGTAGGGCTCGGGGATGCTGGCGACGGGCCACCGCTCCCGGGACTTCGCGGCCAGCCGCAACAGCAGGGCGATGGCCTCGGGGTCCTCGGAGCCGGGCCGCCACTGGACGACGCCGTCCGCCACGGCCCGGTCCCAGATGTCCTGGCCCCGCTCGGTCCTGACGATGGTCAGCGTCCAGCCCTCGCTCTGGCCGAGGCCGCCGAAGGAGAGGTCGGCGTGCTCGGCGGCGAAGTCCGGGCAGCGCAGGCAGCCCGGCCGCGTGAACTCGTGGGCCTTCTTGAGCGGGTACGTGACCTCCTCGCCCTGCCGGGTGTAGAAGAGCAGCTTGCCCTTGATGTTGACGCGGACGATATCGTCCAGCGACAAGCCCAGGCGACGCTGGGCGACTTCCACCATCAGACCGTCGTAGGTGAAGGTCTTGGAGCAGAGCAGCCCGAAGGTCCAGGCGATCTTCCGCCGCCACTTGTGCACCCGGCGGGCCTCCAGGGACCCGGTGACGCTCGCCTGGCAGGACATGCCCACCAGGGCCACCCTGGACAGCCCCATCTCCGCTGCCTTCACGAGGGCCAGGGGGTTGGCCGAGTAGGTGTAGCGGGAGCCGGCGGTGGCCAGGACGCCCTCGGCGTCGGTGACCACGGTGGGCTCGGCGTCCCAGGGCCGCTCGTCGGACAGCCTCGAGGTGCAGGCACCGTCGATCTCCCCCCGTTCCAGCCCCCAGATGAGCAGGGCCGAGACGACCCCGCCGTCCTGCCCCTCGGCCAGGACCCGGGGGTCGGCGGCCCGGGCCAGGACGATGTCCCGGTACCGGCCGATGACCTCCTCGGGCCTGCGAGCCTCCCCGAAGAGGACGCGGTCGATCTCCGGCTCCCACTCCCGGAACCGGGGGCAGGCCCGGGTGCAGATGTCGCAGCCCCGGTCGCCGTGGGCGCAGCGGTCGGGCCCGTCCTCCTGGAGCTGGACGGGGATGTGGTCTCGGTAGCCGAGGACGTGGAAGGGGCAGGCCACGACGCAGGCGGTGCAGCCGGTGCACAGGCCGGTGAGGACGACCTCGTGGTAGAGGTCCCGCCACTGGGTCTTGTCGGCCGAGGTCGGCATCGCCGGCAGTATAGTGGCGCGGGCCGATATCTTGACGTCGAAACATCTGCCCTTCCCGCCCGTCCGTACTCCGAAGCGCCCGACGAAGGACAGGAGGGATGGGAGATGCGTGGAGCAGGGCGACGGGCGGCGTCCGTGGCGATGGTGCTGGCCGCAGCCCTCGTGGTGACGGCCTGCCGGGGCGGCGCCCCGGCAGGAGGAGCGGAGAGCCCGGCGGGCGGCGCCGAGACCGCGCCGGCGACCCCGGCGGGCGGAACCGAGACCGCGCCGGCGGTGCCCGCGGGCGGCGTCCTGGAGCTCACGCAACAGAAGATCGCCTTCCGGCCGGACACCCTCTCGGGAGCGCCTGGGGCGGTGGTGACGGTGCGGGTGACCAACAAGGACGGGGTCCTGCACAGCTTCACGCTGGACGACGGCAGCGTGGATCAGGACGTGCCCTCGGGGGAGACGGTGGAGGTCTCCGTCACCCTGCCCGCCTCCGGGAGCCTGGGGTTCCACTGCAAGTACCACCCGTCGATGACAGGGACGATCTCCGTCGGCTGAGCCCCCGGCCCGCTCCCTCGGCGGCCCCGGGCGCGGGTGCGCCGGCCGGGGCGTGGCCATCCCGGGCGCCCTCGGGGACGTCTCGCCCCCTGGCCGGGGTGTGGGACGACCGCCCCCTCCGACCTCGCGAGCCCTCCGTGATCTCGGAGGGCCCCGGGGGGCTAGGTCTTGTAAGCCGTGTCAAGTGCCTGCGACCACCTCCAAGGCCATGTCGATAAGCTCCTCGTCCGAGGGCCGGCCGATGTCCTGAGGGGCCTCTGGCTGCCTCGCGCGTGGCACCGCCGGCCCTCCCTTCCGGTGGGAGCGCAGCCGGGCCCTGGTCTCGGGGTCGACCCTCAGGGACAGGGCGATGGCCCGCCATCGCAGGGAGACCCCGCCGGGCCGGGAGGCCCGGGCCCAACCGGGGACCGTAAGCGGGCAGACCCCGCCGTGGGGGG
>CAYVCH010000289.1:0-2582 GCA_964449755.1 uncultured Actinomycetes bacterium | reverse complement strand
CGCGGCGGCCTCCGTCCGGGAGGGAGCCCCGGGCCGGGTGCTGGACCTCCGGCGCCTCGCCCCCGCCGTCGTCCACCGGGCGGAGCGGCCCGCCGCCGGGGTGCCGGCGGCCGACAAGGTGGCCTGGGTCCGGGAGGCCGACGACGCGGCTCGGTCCTTCTCCCCCCACGTCCGGCAGGTGGTCGCGGTCTATGCCGACTCCCTGCAGCGGCTCCTGGTCGCCTCCTCCGACGGCCGCTTCGTGGAGGAGGAGCGGCCCCGCATCCGCATGGTGGTGCAGGTGACGGCGGCCCGGGACGGCGTGGTCCAGGTGGGCTTCGAGGGGCCGGCGGGCCTGGCCGGGGTGGAGTTCCTCGACGCCCACCCGCCCCGGGAGGTGGCCCGGGAGGCGGCGCGCCAGGCGGTGACGATGCTGGACGCCGTCCCGGCACCGGCGGGGGAGATGCCGGTGGTGCTCGGGCCCGGGACGGGGGGCGTGCTGTTCCACGAGGCCTGCGGTCACGGCCTGGAGGCCGACCTGGTGGCCAAGGAGGCCTCGGTCTACCGCCGGAGGCTGGGGGAGCGGCTGGCCTCGCCCCTGGTCACCGGCGTGGACGACGCCACGGTGCCGAACGCCTGGGGCTCCCTGGCCTTCGACGACGAGGGGACGCCGGGGGAGCGGACGGTGCTGTTCGAGGAGGGTGAGCTCCGGGGCTACCTCTACGACCGCCTCTGGGCCCAGGCCGATGGGGTCCCCTCCACGGGCAACGGCCGCCGGCAGTCCTACGCGCACCCGCCGATTCCCCGGATGACCAACAGCTACATCCTGGCCGGGGAGGCGGCGGCCGAGGACGTGCTGGCCGACACGCCCCGGGGCCTGTACGTGAAGGCCATCGGCGGGGGCCAGGTCAACCCCGCCAGCGGCGACTTCGTCTTCGGGGTCACCGAGGGCTACGTGATCGAGGGTGGCCGGCTCACGGTGCCGGTCCGGGCGGCGAACCTGGTGGGTCGGGGCATCGACGTCCTCCGGGCCGTCGACGCCGTCGCCTCCGACTTCCGGACCCGGGAGGGGATCTGCGGCAAGGAGGGCCAGGGGGTCCCCGTGGGCAACGGCTCCCCCACCCTGCGGGTGGCGAGGATGACCGTGGGGGGCACCGGTGGGTGAGCCCCCGGGGCCCGGGCCGGGGGAGGTGGGCCGTGCCTGACCGGCCCGACCTCCTGGACCTGGCCCGGGCGGCGCTGGAGGCGGCGCGGGGCGACGAGGCCGTCGAGGCCTACGCCGAGGAGTCCCGCAGGACCGAGGTCAGGGCCCGGGCCGGCGAGGTCGAGGGGCTCTCCTTCGCGGAGTCCCGGGGGGTGGGGGTGCGTCTGGTGACCGGGGGACGCCTGGGCTATGCGTGGGCGGCCGACCCCAGCCCCGAGGAGGTCCACCGGGCCGTGGCCCGAGCAAGGGAGCAGGCCGCCCTGGCCACCCCCGACGAGGCCAACGCCCTGCCGGCCCCGTCCCCGGCCGAGCCCATGCCGGAGCTGTTCCGGGAGGCCCAGGCGGCCCTCGCCACCGAGGCCAAGGTGGCCCTGGCCCTGGACCTCGAGGCCCGGGCCACCAGCCTCGACCCCCGGGTGGGCAGGGTGGAGGAGGCGGCGGTGGGCGACGCCGTGTCGCGCGTGGCCATCGTCTCCACCGAGGGGGTCGAGGCGGCCTACGCCCGGACCGACTGCTGGTGCGCGGTGGTGGCCCTGGCCGAGGAGGCGGGGGAGACCCAGACCGGCCACTCCTTCCGAATCGGCCGAGAGCTCCAGGAGCTTGCCTGGGAGGAGGTGGCCGCCGAGGCCGCGGGGCGAGCCGCCCGACTCCTCGGGGCGAGGAAGCCCGCCACCGCCCGGGTCCCGGTGGTGCTGGACCCCTTCGCCGGGGCCGCCTTCCTGGGGGTCCTGGCGACGGCCCTCTCGGCGGAGCAGGTGCAGAAGGGGCGCTCGCCCCTGGCCGGCCTGGTCGGTCAGGAGGTGGCGTCGGGAGCCCTCTCGGTCGTGGACGACGGGCGGCTGCTGGCGGGGCCCTCGGCGGCCCCCGTGGACGACGAGGGCGTTCCCACCGGGCGCACCGAGCTGGTGGCCGGGGGCGTCCTGCGGATCTTCCTCCACAACACCGTGACCGCTCGACGGGGCGGGACCGCCTCCACGGGCAACGCCCGCCGCGGCGGCTACCGCTCCACTCCCGGCGTGGGGGCCACGAACCTCTTCGTCGAGCCCGGCGCGGCCGGGCCCGAGGAGCTGCTCGCCCGGGCCGAGGGGGGCGTCCTCATCCAGGAGGTGTCCGGCGTCCACTCGGGAGCCAACCCCGTGACCGGCCAGTTCTCGGTGGGGGCGGTGGGGCTCCGGATCGGGCCCGGAGGTGCCCTGGCCGAGCCCCTCCGGGAGATGACGGTGGCGAGCGCTCTGCCGGAGATGCTGAAGGCCGTGGTGGCGGTGGGCAAGGACCTCCGGTTCTTCGCCTCCGTGGGGGTGCCGACCGTCGTCCTGGCCGAGATGACCCTCGCCGGGACCTGAGCTAGTGGGCCTCCGAGAAACGTTTGACCGGAAAATCACACATGTGTAACTCCCTT
>CAYVCH010000288.1:0-2615 GCA_964449755.1 uncultured Actinomycetes bacterium | reverse complement strand
GGGTCATAGGCTGCTCAGATCTCCCCCGCCACCCGCTCGATGCGGACCTCGACGATCACGTCCCCACGGCCGATGGGGGCCGCATCTGGGTACTGGGGGAACTTCGCGTAGAACAGCTCCCGCAGCTCGTCGAAGCGGGGGCCCCGCCGGATGAGGCGGGCCCGTCCCTGGACCATGAGCCCCCGCAGGTGGCCCCAGTCCTCGACGTAGTCGTCGAAGACCAGGGCCACCCGGGGGTTGGCCTGGAGGTTCGCCACCTTCCGGCTCGCCGCCCCGGTCGCCACGTACACCATGCCCCGGTCGAGCAGGGGGCAGACCGGGACCACGTGAGGGCTCCCGTCGGGACCGACCGTCGCCATGCGGGCGACCCGGGCCACCCGCAGGAACCCCTCCTGGGCCGGGGTCAGCCGGACCGCCACCGGCGCCCTCCGGAACGTGCCCGCGTCACGGCCGCACAGCCTAGCCGCCCGCCTCCCCTCCGTCGAGGGCTTCCCCGTTGCCTTCCCCGGCCCGGCGCGTCACCATCGGCCCCGTGAACATCCTGGGGATCAACTGCTTCGCCCACGACACGGCCGCCGCCCTGGTGGTGGACGGGATCCCCGTGGCCTTCGCCGAGGAGGAGCGGTTCAACCGAGAGAAGCACACCCGGGCCTTCCCCGACCGGGCCATCCGCTTCTGCCTCGAGCAGGCCGGGATCGACATCGGGGACGTCGACGTCGTCGCCTTCGCCGAGCGGCCCGGCCTGGACTTCCTCCGGGGCGCCGCCGACGCCCTCCGGCGGCTGCCCTGGTCGGCCAAGCGCCTCGCCGCCCAGGCCTACGTGGACCTGAGCCTGGTCCGCAAGGAGCGGTCCTTCCTGCGGCGCACCGGCTACCGGGGCAAGGTCGTCCACGTCGGGCACCACCAGGCCCACGCCGCGAGCGCCTTCTACCCCAGCGGCTTCGAGGAGGCCGCCGTGCTCACCCTGGACCGGGGCGGGGACTTCCTGTCCACCACCCTCGGCCACGGGCGCGGCTCGAAGCTTCGCACCCTGGCCGTCGTCCGGAACCCCGACTCCCTGGGCGAGGTCTACAGCGCCCTCACCTGGTTCCTCGGATTCCACCCAGGCGCCGACGAGGGGAAGGTGATGGGGCTCGCCCCCTACGGCCGGAGCCGCTACGTCCCGGAGTTCCGCGACATCCTGCGCCTCACCCCCGGCGACCTGTTCCGGGTGAACCTGGCGTGGTTCCGCTACCACCTGGAGGGGGGCTGGGTCTCCCGGCGCTTCCTCGAGCGGTTCGGGCCCCCCCGCAGCCCCGAGGCCGAGATCACCGAGCACCACGAGGACCTCGCCCTCGCCGTCCAGACGGTGCTCGAGGAGGCCGCCCTCCACGTCGCCCGGACCCTCCACGCCCTCACCGGGAGCCCCAACCTCGCCCTGGCCGGCGGCGTGGCCCTCAACTGCGTGATGAACGCCCGCCTCCTGGCCGAGACGCCCTTCGAGCACCTCTTCGTCCAGCCCGCCGCCAGCGACGCGGGCAACGCCCTGGGGGCCGCCCTGTACGTGTGGCACCAGCTCCTCGGCCGGCCCCGGGAGTGGCGCATGGACCACGCCTTCCTCGGGCCCCACCCCTCCGTGCGGGACCACCGGAGGGCCCTGGAGGCCGCGGGCGTGCCCTTCCGGGAGGTCCGCGACCCGGCCGCGGAGGCGGCACGCCTGGTGGCCCAGGGCGCCGTGGTGGGCTGGTTCCAGGGACGGGCCGAGGTCGGCCCCCGGGCCCTCGGGGCCCGGTCGATCCTGGCGGACCCGAGGCGCCCCGAGTCGAAGGACATCGTCAACCGCCGGGTGAAGCACCGGGAGCCCTTCCGCCCCTTCGCCCCCTCCGTCCTCCACGAGGCCGGCCCCGAGTACTTCGACCGCTACTACCCCAGCCCCTTCATGCTCCTGGCCCTGCCCGTCCGAGCCGACAAGCGTGGGGTGATCCCCGCCGTCACCCACGTGGACGGCACCGGGCGGCTCCAGAGCGTGACGGCCGAGGGCAACCCCAGCTTCCACGCGCTGATCACGGCCTTCCGCCGGCTCACCGGCGTTCCGGTCGTCCTCAACACCTCCTTCAACCTCCGGGGGGAGCCCATCGTGAGCCGGCCCGAGGAGGCCGTCGCCGACTTCCTCGCCACCGAGATGGACGCGCTGGTCCTGGGGCCCTACGTGGCCGTCAAGGGGCCCCCGGACCCTCCGTGACGGAAGGACATTGCCTCACCCCGGGGTCGGGCCCGGGTGCTTGCATCCGGCCTCCCGAGGGGGGAGCATCCTGGGGCGGGGTCGCCACCGAGGCGACCTCGAAGCGTGCCGGGGAAGGAGGGCCGCCATGGTCAGGTACGAGGCGTACTGCGTGAAGTGCCGCACGAAACGCGAGTTCGAGGGAGCCGAGGTGACCCTCAAGAACGGCCGCCGGGCCGCCCAGGGTACCTGCCCTGTCTGCGGCACGAAGGTCCTGCGGATCCTCGGGAAGACCGCCTCCTAGGGCACCCCCCACCCGCAGGGCCGGGCACCCGCCCGGAGACCGCCCGGCCCGGCTTCCTAGCGCGGGCGCAGCAGCAGGTCGCCCGGGGCGAAGACGGCCCGCTCCGCCGCC
>CAYVCH010000287.1:0-2625 GCA_964449755.1 uncultured Actinomycetes bacterium | reverse complement strand
CCCCTCGGGGTCCAGCACCTCCACCCGCCGGTAGCCGACCCGCACCAGCCCCTCGCCCTCCAGCTCCTTCAGGACCCGGTTGATGCTGGGCCTGGTGGCGCCCAGCAGCTCGGCGAGGACCGTCTGTGGCAGCCGGACGGCCCCCGGCGAACCCCCGGTCTCGTCGAGCAGGAGGGTGGCCACCTGGGCCCGCAGGTCGCCCGTGGTGAGCTCCAGGAGCCGTCGCTGCATCCGCTCCAGGCGGGCGGCGAGGCTGAACAGGAACCGGTTGCAGAGGGCGGGACGGGTGGCGAGGAGGCGGCCCAGGGCGTCGCCGTCGAGCCGGATGAGCAGCACCCGGGAGAGGGCCCGGGCGCTGAAGGGGGAGGGCATGCGGCAGAAGTAGGGGACGTCGCCCAACAGGTCCCCGGCGCGCAGCACCTGCAGCACCACCCGGCGGAGCCCGGCCCGGTGGTACAGCTCCACCTCCCCCTGCTCGATGAGCCCCACGAAGTCCACGGGGCGGCCCTCGGCGGCCAGGCGGGCCCCCTGGTCCACGGCCTGCACGCCGATGGTGGCCGCCAGCTCGCGGACCTCCTCGGGCGAGAAGGGGAAGAGGTCCCCCCGGCCCAGGCACCGGGCCATCCAGGCCGCGTGGCGGAGGGCGACCGAGGGGGCGACGGGCCGGTTGTCGTCCATCCCGCCCGGGACAACCGCGGGGGCCCTTCGGCTCTTCCGGGCCCGGGAGTGTCCCCCTTCGAACACTGTTCGCCAGGCAACAGTCCGGGACGGTCCCTCGCGCGGGCCGGTTGGAAGGGACTGCAGGAGCGGTGCGAGCGCCCCGCCGTGGGGAAGGAGGTGAGGCAGGCGTCGATGGGGGCGGCACCGCTGGCCACACGCGAAGGGAAAGGAGGAGCTGCCATGGCGTTCGCAAGCCTGCTCGATGCCCGGCCCCGGCCCGGCGCCGACTACCGGAGCCGGTCGGGATACCGGACGGCGGGGCTCGCCATCGCCTTCCTCGGGCTCCTGGGTGCCGTCGCCGTCCTCGTGGCGGGGGTCGTGGCCGGGAACCTCCTCGACGAGGCCGGCCGGGAGGCGACGGCCCGGGGCGTCCTGGCCTGGGCCTTCGGGCTCAACGCGACGGCCCTGACCACGGCCAAGCTGGGCATCGCCACGGTCCTGGTGGGGATCCTGGTGCGCCTGTGGCTCCGGGTGGAGAGCGCCAGGGAGGCGCTTCCCGCCCTGAAGCCGGCCGCCACGGGTCTGGCTCCGTCGGTGGGGGTCGTGACCACGCCCTACGGCCCGGCCACCGTGTCGGAGCGGGCCCCGAAGCCGCTGTTCGTGCACCGCATGGCCCGGGTCATGTGGCTGCCGAGCCTGCTCATGGGGGCCATGGCCGTCGTCGCCGGCCTCGTGGTCTCCATCGCCCAGGCAAGCGTGGCGGCCCGGGACCCGGCCCTGGCCACGCGCCTGTCGGCGTGGGTGCAGGGGACCCAGTTTCTCGGGGAGGGCTTCATGCTCTCTGCCATCTCGTTCCTGCTCGGCACGATCCTGGCGTCGCTGCGCGGGGGCGGGGGCGAGGTCCAGGAGTCCCTGGGTCTGGCGGTGAAGACCCTCCGCAAGCCGGCCACGGCCAACGCCTTCGTCGGGCTGATGATGGTGGGGCTCATGGCGGCCGTGGCCCAGTTCGTCGTCTACGCCGTTGTCTCGACCGTGGACGACCCCTCCACGGTGGCGGCCTTCTTCGCCTGGCTGGGTCCCGTCCGCGAGGCGGCCCTCGGGCTCATCCTCACGGGCATCGTGTTCGCCCTGGTCACGATCGCCAAGGCCGTGGGGTTCACCTTCTGGCGGATGCGCGAGATCGTGGCCACGGGTCGCTAGAGGGAGGTGACGAGCGTGGCAACCGTGACCACCGGTGCGGGCTTCCGCTACCACGAGACCGAGCGCGCCCTCGGTCGCAACCTGCCCCAGCGGATCGGGAACGTCCTCTGGGCCCCCATGCTGGTCATGGCCCTCATGGCCTTCCCCCTGGGGGTCGTCCTCGGGGCCATCCGGGCGGCGGCCGTCGCGGGGGGAGGCTCCGAGAGGGCCATCGCGGCCCTCGGCCACTTCGTGCCGGCCGCCAACTTCCTCGGCTTCGCCGCCGCCTTCTCGGCCATCTCCTTCGCCATCGCCAAGATCCTGGGGGAGTTCAGGGTCGGCGGAGGGGCGCTGCAGGAGGCGGCGGGCCGCCGGGTGAAGACCCTGGCCATGCCCGGCACGGCGAAGGTGTTCATCGGGCTCATGGCCATGGCCATGATGGTGCTGCTGGCCACGGTGGTGCTGCACGTCGTCGCCGGCGTCGCCATCGCCGGCGGCAGCGCCTCGGCCCTGGCCGGCGCCGAGCGCTGGGGGGTGTGGCTCGAGGCCGTGCGCCGGCTCGGGGTCGCCCTGTACCTGTTCGCCATCGCCTTGGGGCTGGCCACGATCATCACGGTCCTCCGCTTCCAGGCGGTCCGCCTTCGGGAGCTGCCCGAGGAGGTCCGGATCGGGCGCTGACCGCCCGGCCTCGGCCGCGGCGGCCGGGGAGCGTCGGGGGCGGCGGGGGCGTCCGGGTCCCGGGCGCCCCCGCCCCGTTCGCCCGGGGAGGTGGACCGGGCCGCCGGG
>CAYVCH010000286.1:0-2631 GCA_964449755.1 uncultured Actinomycetes bacterium | reverse complement strand
TCGAGGGCCAGGAGCTGGGCGACGGCGCCTCCGAGCCCGTGGCCCACGACCGCCAGCCGCCCCACGCCGAGGGCGGCGAGCAGCTCCCGGACGGCCGCCGCCTGGCCGCCGGGGCCGAGGTCGGCCCCCTCCTCCGCCCGGGAGCCTCCGTGGCCGAAGAGGTCGGGGGCGAGGACCCGGAAGGAGGGGGCCAGGACCGGCAGGAAGGCGCGCCACAGGAAGGACGACGTGGGGAACCCGTGGAGGAGGAGCACCGCCGGGGCGTCCCCAGATCCAGCCTCCAGGTAGGCGATCTCGCCCGCCGCCGTCCGCAGCCGCCGTGGCTGTCCCCCCACGGCCCTCACCGGCCCGCCCGGGCGATGGCGTCCACGACCCGCACGACCCGCACCATCTCCCGCACGTCGTGCACCCGGACGACATGGGCCCCTCGGGCGGCCAGCCACGCCACCGCCCCTGCCGTTCCCTCCAGCCGCTCCTCCTCGGGGAGGGCGAGGAGCGTCCCGATGAAGCGCTTCCGCGACGGGCCGACGACCACGGGGCGGCCCAACTCCAGGAGGGCGTCCAGGTGGCGCAGGAGGGCGAGGTTGTGGCCGAGGTCCTTGCCGAAGCCGATCCCGGGGTCCACCGCCAGGCGCTCCGGCTCGATGCCGGCGGCCACCGCCGCCTCGACCCGTTCCCGGAGGAAGTCCCCGACCTCGGCCAGGACGTCGTCGTAGTGGGGCGCCTCCTGCATGGTCTTTGGCTCGCCCTTCATGTGCATGAGGACCATGCCGGCCCCGGCGTCGCGCACCACCCGGAACATCTCCGGGTCCCGGCCGGCGGTGACGTCGTTCACCACCGTCGCGCCGGCCTCCAGGGCCGCCGCCGCCACCGCCGCCTTGCGGGTGTCCACGGAGATGGGCACGGGGAGCTCGCCGGCCAGGGCCTCGATCACCGGGAGGACCCGGGCCAGCTCCACCTCCACGGAGACCGGGTCCGAGCCCGGCCGGGTGGACTCCCCCCCGATGTCCACGAGGTCGGCCCCGTCCTCCACCAGGCGCCGGGCGTGGGCCACGGCGGCGCCGGGCTCGAGGAAGCGCCCGCCGTCGGAGAAGGAGTCGGGGGTCACGTTCACGATGCCCATGACCAGGGTCCGCTCGCCGCAGACGAGCTCCCGTCCTCGGCACCGCCAGACGAGCCGCTCGGCCGTCACGACCCCATCCTAGCTGCGGCCTCGCCCGCCCGAGGAGATCTGACCGACGGCCGGGCCTACAGGCGGTGGCCGATGTGGGCCATGGCCTCCTGCCGCGTGCGGGCGTCGGTGCGGAACAGCCCCCGGACGGCGGAGGTGAGCGTGAGGGAGCCCGGCTTCTTCGCCCCCCGCATGGTCATGCACAGGTGCTCGGCCTCGATGACCACGAAGACGCCCCGGGGCTCCAGGGCGCGGTCCAGGGCGTCGGCGATCTCGGTCGTGAGGCGCTCCTGGACCTGCAGCTTCTTCGAGCAGAGGTCCACCAGGCGGGCCACCTTCGAGAGCCCCGTGATCCGCCCGTCCTGGTTCGGAATGTAGGCGACGTGGGCCTTGCCGACGAAGGGGAGCCCGTGGTGCTCGCACACCGAGTAGAGGGGGATGTCCTTGACCATGATCATCTCGTCGTGGTCGGCCCCCTTCACCACGGTGATGACCTCCGCCGGGTCCCGGCCCACCCCCGCGAAGATCTCCTCGTACATCTCGGCGACCCGCCGAGGGGTGTCGACGATCCCCTCCCGGTCGGGATCCTCCCCGATCCCCTCGAGGACGAGCCGGACCCCCCGCTCGATCTTCTCCCGGTCGAAGCCCATGCCAGCCACTCTACCCGGGGACCAGGGCGTCGAGGGTGTCGGGCAGCTCCGAGAGGTCTCGCAGCTCGGCGGCCCGGGGGAGGTCGCTCTCCTCCCCCAGCCGGTTGATCCACACCGCCACCAGGCCCAGCTCGGCGCAGGGGGCGAGGTCGTGGAAGGGGCTCTGGGCCACGTGGACCGTGCGAGCCCGGTCGGCGCCGGCGAGCTCGAAGAACCGGTGCCAGTGCCCGTGGGCGGGCTTGTAGGACCCCGCCTCGGCAGCCGTGATCCGCAGGTCCACCGGGACCCCGATGGCCTCCACGGAGGCCTCCAGGAGGTCGGGGTCGGTGTTCGACAGGATGGCGAGCCTCCAGCCCCGGGCCCGCAGCTGGGCCAGGGCCCCGGGCACGTCGGGGAAGGGCGGCCAGGCCGGCAGCGAGTCGGCCAGGGCCCCCCGGTCCTCCTCGTGCAGGCGGAGGCCCTCACGCTCGGCGATGAGCTCCAGGGCCTCGGCCAGGACCTGCCGGTAGGGGACCGACCGGCCCCGCTGGACCTCGGGCTCGATCTCGTGGTAGCGCGCGAGGAGCTGCAGCGGGTCCCGGTCGGGCCACAGGTCCGCCAGGGCGTCCCGGATCCCGGCGTTCCAGTCGATGAGCGTGCCGTAGCAGTCGAAGGTGGCCCAGCGCTCACCCATGGCGGGCGGAGTCTACCCCGAGGCCCCCGGCCGGGCTCGCCGCCGGGACCCCGGCAGCCCCGACGCCACGCCGCTACCCGAGGGTGCCGGGGCGTTCCCGGGGCCTGCGGGGCGGGACGCTGCGGCGGGCCACGGCC
>CAYVCH010000285.1:0-2638 GCA_964449755.1 uncultured Actinomycetes bacterium | reverse complement strand
ACCAGCCCCGGGGCGCGGGCGGTCCCCGTCTGGCCGCCGGGGTCCCGCGCCCGCGCGTGGCCCGCGCGTGGGGGGAGCGCTGCCGCGGCGTGCCTTGCGTCTTCCGGCGGCGCGTGGTAAGTTGGGATGGCTGTCCTGCGGGACGTTTGCCGTTGTTGTGAACCGTTCCACCGGTGCAGGTACCACGGGCTGCACCCGGAGCGGCGATTGGGGGAACGGCCCCCCGTGAGGAGGTTGCGTCGATGCCCGTGCCCGCTGAGCGGAAGAGAGCCCTCATCGAGGGGTTCCGCCTCCACGACTCGGACACCGGCTCGCCCGAGGTCCAGATTGCGCTCCTGACGGAGCGGATTAACTACCTGACCGAGCACTTCAAGGTCCACAAGAAAGACCACCACTCCCGCCGAGGACTCCTCAAGCTCATCGGCAAGCGCCGGGGGCTTCTCGAGTACCTCCGGCGCAAGAACCCCGAGCGCTACCGGCAGGTCATCGACCGCCTGGGCATTCGGCGGTAGGGGGAGTGCCGGGGGGGAGGTGACCCCCCGGGCGGGTCCCGGGCCGCGCGCGGCCGGGCCCCGGGTCGGCCGCACTGGAGGGACGGGAAACGAGATGGCAACGCGTCAGGTCACCCAGATCGAGGTCGGGGGCCGGCTCCTGAGTCTGGAGACGGGCCACGTGGCCAAGCAGGCCGACGGCGCCGTGCTGGTGCGGTACGGGGGCACCGTGGTGCTGGCGACGGCGGTCGCCTCGAAGACGGCAGTGGAGGGGCAGGACTTCTTCCCGCTCACGGTGGACTACCGGGAGCGGGCGTACGCCGGGGGACGGATCCCGGGCGGCTTCTTCAAGCGCGAGGGGCGACCGATGGAGAAGGAGGTCCTCACCTCCCGGCTCATCGACCGCCCGCTCCGGCCCCTGTTCCCCAAGGGGTTCCGCCACGAGGTCCAGGTGATCGCCCTGGCCATCTCCGCCGACCAGGAGAACGACCCCGACATCCTGGCCATGAACGGCGCCTCGGCGGCGGTGACGGTGGCGGGCCTGCCGTTCCTCGGCCCCTTCGGGGCCGTCCGCATCGGCCTGCTGGACGGCCGGCTCGTCGTGAACCCGACGATCAGCCAGCTGGACCGGAGCGACCTGGATCTGGTGGTGGCCGCCACGGAGGACTCGGTGGTCATGGTGGAGGCGGGGGCGCGCGAGGTCCCCGAGGACGTCCTGGTGGACGCCATCGCCCTGGGCCACGCCGAGTGCCGGGGCCTGGTGCGGATCCAGCGGGCCCTGGCCGAGCTGGCCGCGAAGCCCCGGTGGGCCTTCGACCCGGCCGCCTGCGAGGATCCCGCCCTGGAGGCTGAGGTGCGGCGCGTGGCCACCGAGCGCCTCCGGCAGGTCATCGCGATCCCCGAAAAGGTCCAGCGCGCGCAGGCCCTGGCCCAGCTGGCCGAAGAGGTGCTGGCCGCCGTCGACCCCGAGGGGCTCCGGCGGGCCCGGGTCAAGGAGTACCTGGCCAAGGTGGAGCGGGAGGAGGTCCGCCGGATGATCCTCGACCGGGGCGTCCGGATCGACGGGCGCCAGGCGTGGGAGACGCGCCCCATCACGGCGGAGGTCTCGTTCCTGCCGCGGACGCACGGCTCCGCCCTGTTCACCCGCGGCGAGACCCAGGCGCTGGTGGCGGCCACGCTGGGGACCAAGTCGGACGAGCAGAAGATCGAGGCCCTGGAGGGGGAGTCCTTCAAGCCGTTCATGCTCCACTACAACTTCCCCGCCTTCAGCGTGGGGGAGATCCGGCGCTTCGGGAGCCCGGGGCGGCGTGAGATCGGCCACGGGGCCCTGGCCGAGCGCTCGATCCAGCCCGTCCTGCCGCCGCGGGAGGAGTTCCCCTACACGATCCGCGTGGTCTCGGACATCCTGGAGTCCAACGGCTCCTCGTCGATGGCCACCGTCTGCGGGGCGTCGCTGGCCCTGATGGACGCGGGCGTCCCGATCCGGGCCGCCGTGGCGGGGATCGCCATGGGGCTGGTCAAGGAGGGGGACCGGTTCACGATCCTCACCGACATCATGGGGACCGAGGACCACTACGGGGATATGGACTTCAAGGTGGCGGGAACGGAGCGGGGGGTGACCGGCCTCCAGATGGACATCAAGATCGCGGGGGTCTCGCGCGAGATCATGGCGGAGGCCCTGCGGCAGGCGCGCGAGGCCCGGATGTACGTCCTCTCCCGCATGCGGGAGGCCATCGCGGCGCCGCGGCCGGAGCTGTCCCCCTACGCGCCCCGCTTCGTCACCATCCGGATCAAGCCCGAGAAGATCCGGGAGGTCATCGGCCCGGGCGGCAAGGTGGTGCGGGGGATCCAGGACGAGACCGGCGTCAAGATCGACATCGAGGACGACGGCCGGGTCATGCTCTTCGGCGTGGACAGCAGGAAGGTCCAGCAGGCCATCGACATGATCCAGGGGATCGTGAAGGAGGCCGAGGTGGGGCGGGTCTACCTGGGGAAGGTCAAGAAGGTGGTGGACTTCGGGGCCTTCGTGGAGATCCTGCCCGGGACCGAGGGGCTGCTCCACATCTCGCAGATCGCCGAGGAGCGCACGCGCCGGGTGGAGGATGTCCTGCAGGAGGGGGACCGCGTCCTGGTCAAGGCCATCGAGG
>CAYVCH010000284.1:0-2642 GCA_964449755.1 uncultured Actinomycetes bacterium | reverse complement strand
CCCGGCTGTCGGGCTTGCTGGCCGGTCAGTTCGACCTCATCACGAACCTGCTGCCCGAGGACGCGGCGACGGTGCCTCAGTTCGTCCACGTCCGGGGCCTGGAGCATCCGATGATGATCCTGAACACGATGAACGGACCCACGGCGGACGTGCGGGTCCGCCAGGCCCTGAACTACGCGGTGGACAAGGACGCCCTCGCCGAGGACGTCTTCGGCGGCTTCGCCCAGGTGGACGACTGCCAGATCCTCTCCCCCTCCTGGACGGGGTACAACGCGAGCCTCCAGCCCTACCCCTACGATCCCGACCGGGCCAGGGAGCTGCTGGCCGAGGCGGGGGCCGAGGGCACCACCGTCGAGCTGATCGGCGAGTCCGGTCGGTGGCTCAAGGACCGCGAGCTCATCGAGGCCGTGGCCTCCTACTGGGAGGAGGTGGGGCTGAACGTCGACGTTCGGATCTTCGAGTTCAACGAGTACCTGAACCGCCTCTTCGACCGGGAGCACCGCCCCGACGCCATCTTCGTGAGTAGCTCGAATGAGCTCATGGATGCCGACCGGACGCTCTCCGGCGAGTACCACCGAGGGGGGATCGAGGCCTCCAATGACGATGCCCGGCTCGCCGCCCTGATCGACAAGGCTCGGGTGGAGTCGGATCCCGAGGCTCGCCAGGCCCTCTATTGGGAGGCGACGCAGATCGCGTGCGAAGGGGCCTACTTTCTCTTCCTCGTCAACATGGAGGACGTCTACGGCATGAGCGCGCGCCTCTCCTGGCAGCCGCGGGTGGACGCGAAGCTGCTCGTCAAGGAGATGGCGGTGACCGCCTGAGGGAGCCAGCTGGGCGGCGGGTTGACCGGGCGACGGACCGTGGCCACCCCCGCGTGGTTGCCGTCCGGCGATCGCCGCCTGGCTCCCTCCGCGGCCACGGACGGACACCGGGCATAGGTGTAGGCCGTCGGTGGACACGGCCCCCGACCTCAGCATCGCCGAGGCCGCGGAGAGGGTGCGCCGAGGTGCGACCTCCCCAGGCGAGCTGCTCGAGACGTGCCTGGCCCGAGCTGAGGCGTGGGAGCCCATCGTCCGTGCCTTCGTCGTCCTCGATGCCGAGGGCGCTCGGCGACAGGCCAGGGCGCTTTCCCGGGTGGAGGACCGGGGTCCCCTGTACGGGATCCCCTTGGCCGTCAAGGACGTCATCGACGTGGCAGGTCTGCCAACCCGAGCGGGATCACGGGTGCTCGAGGGCATCCCCGCTTCCCGCGACGCATGGGCCGTCCGGCGCCTTCGGGAGGCGGGTGCCGTCATCCTGGGGAAGACGACCACCCACGAGTTCGCGCACGGTGTCGAGACCCCGCCAACGAGGAACCCATGGGACCCCACGAGGATCCCGGGAGGGTCGAGCGGCGGGTCCGCCGCGGCGGTGGCGGTGGGGGCGTGCCTGGGGGCTCTCGGAACGGACAGCGGCGGGTCGATCCGCGTCCCGGCCGCCCTCTGCGGGGTGAGCGGCCTGCGGCCCCGACAGGGGATGGTGCCCCTAGAAGGGGTCCTCCCCATGTCCCCGTCTCACGACGTCTGCGGGCCCCTCGCGCGGAGCGTCGCCGACCTCGCGCTGCTCTGGGAGGCGCTGACGGGGTCGCTCCACGTCTTCCCCGACCTCCGAGGGCTGCGGGTGGCGGTGCCCCGTGAGTCCGACGTCATGCCCCTGGTCGACGGGGAGGTGGGGTCGGCCTTCGTCGACGCCGCCCAGGTGTTCCGCGCGGCGGGGAGCAGTCTCACCGAGGTCGCGCTCCCTCCGTTCCCCGCCTGGGAGGAGCCCAGGACCCTGGTGGTCCTGGCCGAGTTCCTCGCCGTCCACCGACGTGCCGGGTGGTATCCGGCCAGAGCGGATCGATACGGGGAAGAGGTGTTGGCCTATCTCCGGCGGGCCGAGTCCGTCCCCCCCGACAGGCTCGCGGCGGCCCGGGCGCGCCTTGTGGAGCTGTCGGAGGCATTCCTTCGGGCCCTGGAGGACGCCGACCTCCTGCTGCTGCCCACGGTGCCGGTGCCAGCCCCACCGGCCGGCGGTCCTGGGGGCTCCGCTCCCGGAACCCTCCGCCGACCCATCGTGGCTACCCTCATCCGGTTTTGCGCCCCCATCGGCTGGTGCGGCCTCGCCGCGGTTAGTGCCCCCTGCGGGCTCGTGGCCGGGAGCCTCCCGGTGGGGCTGCAGATCGTCGGGCGGAACGAGGTCTCGGTGCTCGCGGCGGGCATGGCGTTCGAGCGGATGGCGGGGCTGCCCAGGGAGGGGCCGCCGGGCTCCGGGCCACGAGGTCCTGACGGCCCGGGGGTGAGGGGCGAGGGCCGCCGGACCGGGGCGCCACCCGACCCGTGACGCCCGCCCACGGCCACCTCTATACTTCGGCGTTGGCCCGGCGTCGGGCCGGGCGGGGCTCCGCCAGGGGGCGGGCCTCGCGTCCGCGGATCGAGGTACACCCGGAGCTTGCCGAAGAAGGATGCCATCGAGGTCGAGGGCACGGTGACGGAGCCGTTGCCCAACGCCATGTTCCGGGTGGAGCTCGACAACGGGCACCGGGTCCTGGCCCACATCTCCGGGAAGATGCGGATGCACTACATCCGGATCCTCCCCGGGGACCGGGTGCTGGTGGAGCTGTC
>CAYVCH010000283.1:0-2643 GCA_964449755.1 uncultured Actinomycetes bacterium | reverse complement strand
CGCCGTAGGCGGCGTCGCCCACGACCTGGAGGGGCTCCCGGCCCTGCCCTGCCCCTTCCCCGAGCTCGGGCACGGGGCTCGATACGAGCCCCGAGCGGAGCTCGTCGATGCGCCCGAGGTCCGCCAGGGCATCCTCCAGGCGGACCCGGTGGCGCCGGAGGTCCTCTGCGCGAGGAGGGCGAGGAAGGGCGCGCCCGCCGCCACGGCCAGTCGGGCCCGCTGATGCCGCAGCCATTCGGTGGCCTCGAGCCCCGGAGGATGTGGATCGGCCGCCCTGTCTTCTGCCCTCGCCCTCCGGGACGATCCGGACCCTGGCGGGCTCGTCGACGCCGCCCAAGGCTCGTGCATCGCCGGCCTCAGCCGGGGACCCGTCCGCTCGGCTCGGGCGAACCAGTCTGCGGCCCCGGCGGCGCCGGATGGCCCCGATCACCGGGCGCTGGGCCCAGCGCACCGGCGGAGCCGAGCGGGCCGCTGCCGCCCGCGGAAGGAGCCTCCTGTTCTCGACGGGCGGGGAGCCAGAACTCCACGGTGGTACCGGCTCCACGGGCGCTTTCGACCCGCCACCACCCGCCGGCCAGCTCGACCCGCTCCCGCATCGAGGGGAGGCCGAGGTGCCCGGGGGGTGCGCCCCCGTCCTCGGCCGGGGCGAAGCCGACGCCATCGTCGCGGACCCGCACCCGCAGGCCCCCCTCGCGGGACTCGAGCAGGACCTGCACGTGCCTGGCCCGGGCGTGCTTGCGCACGTTCGTGAGCGCTTCCTGGGCCACGCGGTAGGCGATGGCCCTGACCTCGGCCGAGGGCTCCTCCACCAGGCGGTCCTCCACCTGGTAGGAGAAGCCGCCCTCGGAGGCCGCCTCGACCAGGTAGTGGCGGAGGGCGGCGGCCAGGCCCTCCCGGTCCAGGGCGGGGGGCCGCAGCTCGAACAGCAGGTGCCGCAGGCTCTCGATGGAGGTCGCCACGGTCTCCTCGAGCTGCTGCAGGGAGGGAACGAGCTCGGGGTGTCCGATCCTGGACCGCAGGGCAGCCAGGCGCATCCCCACCGCCGACATCTTCTGGATGGGGTCGTCGTGGACGTCGGAGGCGATCCGGGCCCGCTCCTCCTCCTGGGCGGAGACCAGGCGGTGAAGCAGCCTCCGCCGCTCCTCCTCGGCCCGCTTGCGCTCTGTGAGGTCGCGGAGGAAGGCCAGGGTGAGCCTCCCCTCGGGGATGTCCACCAGGCGGACCTCGCACTCGCAGGGTACGAGGGTCCCGTCCCTCCTCCGGGCCCGGAGCTCACCGCCCCCGTCGAGGGCGCGAGCCACGGCATCGAGGGAGCCCCCCGCCGCCCGAGGCCGGCCATGGGCCTCCCGGTCCTCCTCGGGGAAGAGGACCTCCACCTCCCGGCCGAGCAGCTCCGCTCGAGGGTAGCCGAACATCCGCTCGGCGGCGGCGTTCACCAGGACGATCCGCCCCTCCCGGTCGGCTCCCACGATGGCCTCCCCCGAGGACTCCACCACCGTGCGGAACCTGCCCTCGCTCGCGCGCAGGGCGTCCATCATCCGCTTGCGCTCGGTGATGTCCCGGACGATGGCAAGGACGAGGGACTCCCGACCCACCCGGACCGGGCTGAGGCCGATCTCCGCCGGGAAGACGCTGCCGTCCTTCCGCCTCCCGGCGGGCTCGAGGCCGATCCCCATGGGGCGGCGCCTGGGGAACGTGGCATAGGTCTCCCGGTCCCGGACGTGGGCGTCCCGGAGCCCCTCGGGGAGGAGGGTCTCCACCGCCCTCCCGATCAGCTCCTCCCGGGCGTAGCCGAAGATCTCCTCGGCGGCCCGGTTGGCGAGCGCGATCCGCCCCTCGGGATCGACGGCCAGCACGGCATCGGGGACGGCCTCGAGGAGGGATCGGAACCGGTGCCGCTCCCGGGAGAGCCCCCGGGTGAGCCCGGAGACCACCAGGACCACGAGCAGCCCGGAGGCTGCCCAGGCGAGGCCTACCCCCCCACCTTCGGACAGCTCGAGCGCCATGACCAGGCCGGAGGTGACGGCCCAGGCCCCGAGCCCGCCCGGGAGCCCCAGGACCACGACCGCCTCGGCCTGGGCGGGGAGGGTGAGGGCGAAGAAGAGGTCGTGGCCGGCCGGATCGAAGCCGTGGGCCAGGGCGAGCCCGCCCGCCACGGCCACGTCCACGACCGCGGAGGCGGCGGCCACGGCCCGGGATGCGGGGCGGCGGAGCTGGACCAGGGCCGACGCGGCCACCGCGGCCGCAAGCGTGAGGCCCAGGGCCAGGGCATGGGCGGGCGGGTGGCCGGGCAGCCCCCGGCGGGCCAGCACCAGCACGGGGATGAGGCCCGCCGCACCCAGCCGCAGGCGGGCCATGCCGGTGAAGGTGCCGACCGGCCATGCCTGCGAGCGACCTCGCGGACCCATACCCCCTTGCTCCGTAGCAGACAGACTCACCCGCGAGCGGGCCACCTCACCCGAAGTCATCGGTCGGGATCAGGATCTCCCTAAGACCCCGCGCGGTCGCGGTGGGGTGCCGCGACGACGCCTGAAGCCGGGCGGGCCAGCCGGTCGACACCCAGACGGGGGGAGAACTCCGGGCCCCTTGCCAAAGCCCACACGACCGGAGCTCGCGGCCGGGGACACGATCGGCCGCGACCAC
>CAYVCH010000282.1:0-2654 GCA_964449755.1 uncultured Actinomycetes bacterium | reverse complement strand
GGGGGATCCGTGAGCGAGGCCGTCTCGGTCCGTGCGCACTTCGACCGGTTCCCGGCGACGGTGAAGGGCGCCTTCGTGATCCGGGGGGAGGACGCCGACCCCCACCAGGTGGTCCTGCGGGGGGCGCGGGTGGTGGCGGTGGGCGGGGCCGCCGTGCGGGGGATCGGGATCCCCGAGGCCGTGCTCGACGTGCCCCCCCGCCGCGACCTGTTCGTGCCCTTCGAGTTTCCCGTGGCCGACCTGGAGGCGGGATGGTACGACCTGGAGTGCGACCTGGAGGTGGACGGGCGTCCGCGGACCTTCACCGGGGGCCGCCGCTTCGTCGTCCGCTGGCCCCGGGCCGCCGTCCGTCGAGGGACGGTTCGGGTGGGCCGCACCGTCTCCCCGCCCGGGGGGCCCCGGGTCGAGGTGGAGCGGGTGGAGTGCGGGGCCGACGTGGCCCGCGTCCACCTGCGAGTGACCCCGCCCCGGGAGGCGGACGTGCGGCTGCTGGTGGACGGGGAGCGGCTGGAGGTGCTCGAGTCCTCCCTGGACCCGAAGACGGGGCGCGGGACCCTCGTGGCCTGTCCCCTGCTTCGCGCCCACCGCGTCCTGCGCGTCGAGGTCGGTCAGGCGCCCCGCCGGGCCGGCCTGAACGTGCGGCTTCCCTAGGGCGCCTCAGGGGCGCGAGGACTTGACTTCCTCCGGAGTTTCTCACGCGGCCACGCCAGCCTCCCGTGCGTGTCTAGCGACAGTGTCGTCGAGGACTTTGAGGGCGGACCGGAAGAACGGCAGGGCGTGAGGACCGGCCCGGGGATCGGCGGCGGCGAACAGGGGATCGATGACGTGGCGGTAGGTCTTGGTGTAGAAGACCGCCGCCCGCATCCCGTCGGGGGTGAGCACGTAGGTGTGCGTGCCCTCGATCCGCTCGATGAGCGCGTTGCCCCGCAGTCGCCACAGGTCGTAGCTCATCTGGGCCGAGCTGTAGGCCGTGCCGAGGAGCGTCGCCACCAGGGGGCGGAGGGTCCTGTTGGTGAACCCGGCCACCTGGTGGAGGCAAAGGGTGAGGGCCGCCATCAACGCCATCGCCCTAGGGTCCCCGTAGCGCAGGGCTACGGTTCGTCGGCCGGCACGTCGGTCCGGCAGTGCGACCCGCTCGAACAGCGTGGTCGTCATGGATGGCGCGGAGGCGACCCTCTGGTGGGCCAGCATACGGCGGTTGAGCTCCCGCAGCTTGGCCCCCAGCTCGCCGAGATGGCAGATCCTGCGCTTGACCCCGAAGTCGGTGGGGTTGTTGGCCACGGCCTCCAGGCGGATGCCGATGCCCTCCTTCAGATAGATCTTGGCCCGGGACTGGCGGTAGTGGATGGAGACTCGGGGGTCCACCCCTTCGGTGACGACCCGGGTGGAGAACTGCCCCGGGGTGGTGCGGCGGATCTTGCGGTCGAAGATGACCTCCACCTCGGAGGGCCGTCCGAGGTCGATGTTCTGGGAGATGGAGCGCTCGAAGAACGCCCGGGCCCTCACCGGGCGGTCCAGGACCAGGGTCTTGGAGAACTCCACCTGCTTCATGGACAGCTCCCAGCCATAGCCGGCGGCCCGGTCGGCCTCGGTGAGGGGAAGAGGGATCTCGGCCATCCACCGGTCGAACAGGGCCTGGACCTTGCGGGGGCCGAGGCCCTGGCAGATCCGACGGAGGGCCCGGGGGTCGGCGCAGGAGGCGAACCCGTTGGCCAGGGGGGTGTAGGCGATGCCCCGGCGTTCGAGCTGGCGCTTGGCCCACTCATGCCCGTTCGCCCACATCTTCCCCGGGTAGGGGAAGTAGGCGGCGAGCTTGATGAAGCAGGGCCCCCACTCGGCGTCGCGGATGTAGAAGTAGTACACGGTGATCCGGCGCTCCCTGCGCTCGAAGGCGAAGTGGGGGACGCCCGAAGAGGGGTCCCGGCGGCAGTCGGTGCCCATGGTCACCCACTGGGTCTCCTGGGCCTTGCCGATGAGGGCCACTCCCGGGGAGTCCCGCTCCTCGAGGTAGGGGCGGGCCACGTCGATCTTGCGATCGCCCCCGCGGAACCGGACGACGGGGATGCCCCGCTCCTCGGCATAGGTGTCCACGGATCTGCGGAAGGCCTCCCCCATGGGGCGGAACAGGGCCGGAGAGGCGATCGGGTTGCCCCGGTGCTCGATCAGGAAGTGCACGGTTCCCCCGGAGGTCTGGAGCCCGGGGACGTAGACGTTGCAGTAGAGGCGGTCGAAGCACTCCACGTCGAGCACCACGTGGCCGTCCAACAACTCGCCGATCGAGGGGATCCTGGCCACAACGCTTCCTCCTGTGCTCGAGGGGAAGGCAACCCGGATTGTGAGTCGGCCTCGGACCGCTGCTCAAACCGAGATGAGGTTCGCTTCAGGACCAGGGCGGTCGCCCTCGGCGGTCCGAGGACGATCTCACTAGGGGCTCCTGGCCCCCGACGGCGGGCCCGGGCCGTCGGTCGTGTCACCCCGCCGGGCTAGGGTGGCGGGGTGCTCGACCTGCTCCTTCCCATGTCGTGCGCGGGCTGCGGGAGCGGTCCGTGGCCCTTCTGCGATGGCTGCCGGGCGGGCCTGGTGGCGCTCTCGCCCCCGTGGTGCCGGCGGTGCGGGCGGCCGGGGCCCGAGACCCGCCGGTGCCGGGCCTGCCC
>CAYVCH010000281.1:0-2656 GCA_964449755.1 uncultured Actinomycetes bacterium | reverse complement strand
CCGCTGGACGCGGACAGGGCTGCTCACCGGGCCAGGGGGTTTTCGGGAGGAAGTACCTGGAGAAGCTCCGGTGGCCGCAGGGGCTCGTCTGCCCCGCGTGCTCCCACCCCACGGGGTGGAGGAGGAGCCGAGGGCTGTGGCAATGGGCGGCCTGCGGCCACGAGGCCTCGGTGACGGCGGGGACGATCTTCGCGGGGACCCGCACGCCGCTTCGGACCTGGTTCGCCGCGGCCTGGTACGTGACCAACCAGAAGCACGGGGTGAGCGCCCTCGGGCTCAAGCGGGTTCTCGGCCTCGGCAGCTACCAGACCGCCTGGGCCATGCTCCACGAGCTCCGGAGAGCCATGGTCCGCCCCGGGCGGGACCGGCTCACGGGCGACGTGGAGGCTGACGAGACCTACGTCGGCGGCACCGAGCCGGGCGTGCGCGGCCGTGGAGGACCCCGATCACAAGATGTTGTCGGTACTGGAGGGAAGTGGATAGCCCCCCTGGCAAGACGTCGGGCCGGAATGAAGCCCTCGTCCTCGCCTGGAGGCGCTCGCGGAGGGCGCTCCCGGCCCGCTCGGCCCAGGTGATGACCGCCATCCGATGGAGCTGGTAGGTGGCGGACCCGAACCCGCGGGTGCGCCCGGCCGCGACCTCGTCGGCTGCTGGGACCAGCTGGGCTGCGTCGGGGCTTCCCCTGGTGTGCCGGGTGGGAGACGATGAGCCAGCCATCGTCCTCGGCGAGGAACGCCTCGTAGCCGAACTTGGCCTGGGCCCGGGGCTTGCCTGGGCGGATGGGGAGCCGCGTCGGTCCAGCTGCGGATCCAGGAGGCGGCCGACCTGAGCTCTCCGAGCAGGTAGGCAGCGCCCGCCCGCTACCGGGCGTGGGGGCGCTCCCGGTTGAACCAGACGCCGCCGGGCCCAGCGTAGCTCGACCCCTCCCCCCACACGGCGACAGTGAGGCCCCGGTCGGTGACGGCGATCTCCCCGTAGTCCCCGTAGACCTCCCGGAACCCCCGCCGGGACTTGTAGGCCGTGCCGGAGCTGGCGTCGGAGATCCGCAGGGGCTCGGACCAGGTCGTCCCCAGGTCGTGGGAGACCCGGTAGCGGACGTTCCACCAGCCCCGACGCCGGTCCATGAAGAGGACCCGGACCTCGCCGTCGCCGACCCCCACCGCTGCGGGGAAGGCGGCGTTCACGCTCACCCGGGACAGGCGGACCCGGGGGCCCCAGCTGAGCCCGCCGTCGGTGGAGGAGCGGGCGTAGACGGAACGGGCCCTCCCCGGCCGCCGGGCCCCGCTGTAGACGATGACGAGGTCGCCGTCGGCGTCTCCGGCAAGGGCGGGTCCGCTGTCGTGGAAGTCCGGGTAGCAGCCCCGGGACCGGCAGGGGGGGCCCAGCTCGAGGGTGTCCACGACCGTCTCGGTCCAGGTGAGGCCGGCGTCGGTCGAGGTGAAGACGTGAATGAGGACGGGACCCTCGGCGGTCTCGTTGGGGCCGGTATAGGTGAAGCTGATCTCCGTGAACGTGACGGTACCGTCGGGGCCGACGTAGCCGCCGTAGGCGTAGTGGTACCGGTCGCTCTGGGTCGTGCGGACCTGGGTCCAGGTCCGTCCGGCGTCGTGGGAGATGGCGACGTAGTTGTCCCCACCGGTCGGGCCGTTGAAGGCGATGTACACGTCGGTCCCGTCGGCGCCCGTGGCGAGGATCGGCTTGTCGCCCCAGCGGACGGAGCCCATGACGGAGACGGGCCGGCTCCAGGTCCGGCCGTGGTCCAGGGACCGCGAGAAGTGGATGTCAAAGTCGTTCATCCAGGCCGCGTAGACGGCGCCGGTGTCGGGGACGACCTCGATGACGGGGTCGAACTGACCCTTGAAGCCCCGACACCGGCAGAGGTAGCGCTCGGGGCCGAAGGTGCGGCCCCCGTCCCGGGAGACCTGGAGGATCATGGTGGGGCTGGGACAGTGCCGGCAGGCCCGTACTCCACCGTAGCGATTGTGGAGGACGTAGACGAAGGGAGCCCGGGGATCGGCGGCGATGGCGGGCTCCCAGTCGTCGGCTTGGGGGTGGAGGAGCACCTCGCCGGCCCATCCCGGGGCGGGCCGGCGGCGAAGCTCCTCCACCAGCCCCAGGGTGCCTTCCCGCCGGGCCTCGGCGAGGGCCTCCAGGCGCAGCTCCGTCGTGGCCTGCTGCTCGGTTGCTTCCTGGATCTCCCCACCTCGACTGCGGCGCCCGGCGTCGTCTCCCGGCGCGTCGGGGCCGCCTTCGTGCCCCCCGACGACGCCGAAGACCGCGACAAGGACGGCCGTGACGAGGGCGGAAGCGAGGCTCTTGGACGTCCCGATCCCTCCCTCGGCCCCTCCGCCGGCCCACGCTCCGCCGGCGCGGGAGGGTACCAGGCAGTTGAACGACAAGTCAAAGGCCGACCCAAGAGGGGGGCCTTCGCCCCGGAGCCAGTCCCCCCGGAGATCCACCAGCTGAAGGAGAGGGGCACGTACCCTCTCCGAAGCGCGGACCCCGGCCGGGCACTCCTCTCAGATGGCCCCCCGGGCTCGGGGGCCACCCGCCACGCCGTGGGCCTGGGGCTGGCCCGCCTGGCCCTGGCGCCAGGGGATTGTGGGTCGTCAGGCAACCTTCCGCCGGGAAACGACCTGGAGGATGCGGGGGTCGT
>CAYVCH010000280.1:0-2694 GCA_964449755.1 uncultured Actinomycetes bacterium | reverse complement strand
GTGGCGGCCGCCACGAGGGGGCGGGCCCTCGTCGCCGACCTCGCCCTGCCCGGGGCCCCCGAGGCCGCCGCCCGGGAGGCCCTGGAGGCCGAGGGCCGGGTGGACGTCCTGGTGAACAACGCCGCCGTCGGCCTGGCGGGCCCGGCGGCGGCCGCCCCGCCCGAGGAGGTGGAGCGCCTGGTCCGGGTGAACCTCCTCGCCCCCCTCCGGCTCACCCTGGCCCTCCTCCCGGGGATGGTGGAGCGGGGCCGGGGCCACCTGGTGAACGTGGCCTCCATCGCCGGCCACGTGGGCGTCCGGGAGGAGGCCGTCTACGCCGCCACCAAGGCCGCCCTCATCGGGTTCAGCGAGAGCCTCCGCTACGAGCTCGCGGGCACCGGGGTCCGCCTCACCGTGGTCTCCCCGGGGGCGGTCCGCACCGCCTTCTTCGAGCGTCGGGGGCGGCCCTACGACCGGAGCTTCCCGCGGCCCCTGTCGCCGGAGCGGGTGGCCGAGGCCATCGTCCGGGCCGTGCGGGCGGGGCGGGACCAGGTCTTCGTCCCCCGGTGGATGGCCTTCCCGGCCTGGCTCCACGGCACGGCGCCCCGCCTCTACCGGCGCCTGGCCGCCAGGTTCGGCTGAGCGCCCGCCCTTCCGGGCTAGTCCAGCTCAGACGACCCCTCCGGCGGGGCGGGGTTCCGGCGCTGGCTCGGCGCGGCGGGAGCGCCGGCGGGTCCCGCGGGGCCCGACCAGGGCGCGGAGGCTCTCCTTCAGCGAGTGGGTGGTGGCGAGGACCGCCGTGGGCTCGTAGCCGCAGTGGGCCATGCAGTTGCGGCACTGGACGTTGCCGCTGTGGCGCCCGTACCGGGACCAGTCGGTCTCCTCCAGGAGCTCCCGGTAGCTGCTCGCGTAGCCGTCGGCCTGGAGGTAGCAGGGCCGCTGCCAGCCGAAGATCGAGTAGCAGGGGATCCCCCAGGGAGTGCACGCGAAGTCCACCTTGCCTTCCAGGAAGTCCAGGAACAGGGGGGTGTGGTTGAGCCGCCACCGGCGCCGGGCGCCGTCGGCGAAGACCTCCCGGAACAGCCGCCTCGTCTCCTCCACCCCCAGGAAGTGGTCCTGGTCCGGGGCCTTCCAGTAGGCGTAGGCGGGGGAGATCATCATCTCGTCCACGCCGAGCTCGTCGTTCAGGAAGTCCAGGACGGCCCGGACGCTCCGGGGCGTGTCGTGGCTGAAGAAGGTCGAGTTGGTGGTCACCCGGAAGCCCCGCTGCCTGGCCTCCCGGATGGCCTCCACGGCCACGTCGAACACCCCCTCCTGGCACACCGACGCGTCGTGGCGCTCCCGGAGGCCGTCGATGTGGACGGCCCAGGCGAAGTAGGGGGAGGGCCGGAACAGGTGGAGCTTCTTCTTCATCAGCAGGGCGTTGGTGCACAGGTAGACGAAGCGCTTCAACCGGACCAGCTCGGCCACGATGAGGTGGATCTCGGGGTGGATGAGGGGCTCCCCGCCGGCGATGGAGACCACCGGCGCGCCGCACTCCAGGACGGCCGCCACCGCCCGGTCCACCGACATGCGCTGCTTCAGGACCTCCGGCGGGTGCTGGATCTTGCCGCAGCCGGCGCAGGCGAGGTTGCAGGCGAACAGGGGCTCCAGCTCGAGGACCAGGGGGAACCGCTCCCGCCCGGCCAGACGCTGGCGGGCCAGGTAGAGGGCCAGGCGGAGGGTCTGCCGGAGGGGGACCGCCACCGCCCTAGCCTCCCCGGAGCTCCACGGGCAGCGTGAACCGCATCGCCTCCCGGGTCACCTCCCGCTCCTCCACCCGCAGCGGCCCCAGCCCCTCCAGGGCGGCGAGGACGCGCCGGATGAGCCACTCGGGGGCCGAGGCCCCGGCCGTGAGCCCCACCGTCGAGGCCTCCGCCAGCCAGCCGAGTTCCAGCTCGGTCTCGTCGTCGATGAGGCGGGCGGGGCACCCGGCCCGCTCCGCCACCTCCACCAGGCGGTTGGAGTTGGAGGAGTTGTCGGAGCCCACGACGAGCATGAGGTCGCAGGTGGCGGCGAGCTCCCGGACGGCATCTTGCCGGTTCTGTGTCGCGTAGCAGATGTCGTCGGAGCCGGGACCCGCCAGGGCGGGGAAGCGCTCCCGGAGCCGGTCCACCACCTCCTGAACCTCGTCCACGGCCAGGGTCGTCTGCGTGAGGTAGGCGACGCGTCCGGGATCCGCGACCTGCAGGGCCTCCACGGCCGAGGCGTCGGCGTCGATGAGGCGGATGGCCTGGGGGGCCTCCCCCGTCGTGCCCTCCACCTCCTCGTGTCCCGCGTGACCGATGAGGAAGATCGTGTACCCCGCCCGGGCGAACCGGCGGGCCTCGGCGTGGACCTTCGTCACCAGGGGACAGGTGGCGTCGATCACCCGGAGGCCCCGGCCCTCCGCCTCATCCCGGACGGCCGGGGACACCCCGTGGGCGGAGAACACCACCAGGGCCCCCGGGGGCACCTCGTCCAGGGACTCGACGAAGACCGCTCCCCGCCGCTCCAGGTCCCGGACGACGTGGACGTTGTGGACGATCTGCTTGCGGACGTAGACCGGGGGTCCGTGCCGCGCCAGGGCCCGCTCCACGATCTCGATGGCCCGCTCCACCCCGGCGCAGAAGGACCGGGGCGCCGCCAGGAGCACCCGCCGGGGCATCGCCGCCCCGGCGAAGCGGGCGAGGACCG
>CAYVCH010000279.1:0-2697 GCA_964449755.1 uncultured Actinomycetes bacterium | reverse complement strand
CCTGGGACCTGGCCCCCTTCCTTCCCCCCGCCGACCGCGCGGTCGCCGCCGTCCTGGCCGACGGGGGCGGCGTCCTGGGGGCGAGCAGCGCCCGGCTCCGGGGTCTCGGCCCCGGCGCCGTGCTGGAGTTCGGCCGGGTGACGGTCTCCGTCGGCGCGGTCCTGCCCGACGAGCTGGTGGGGGCCGCAGAGCTGCTGGTCTCCCGCCAGGTGGGCGGGCGCCTCGGGGTCGCCCGGGACCGGTACGCCCTCGTCCGGCCGGCGCGGTCGGTGGGGGTCCCCGGGGTGACACGGCGGGTGGCCCGGGCGCTGCCACCTGGCACCCCCTTCCGGGTGCGGGCGCCCGGCGACACCCCCTACTTCCGCCACGGCGACGCCGTCCTGCCGCCCGTGGCCATCAAGCTCCTCTTCGGGGAGTTCGCCGCCCGACCCCGGCCGGGCGCCCCGGGCTTCCTCGACGTGGACCCCCGGTGGGTTCGCCGCATGATCGTCACGGCCCGCGTCCCCCTCCTCGGCCGCGTCACCTGCCACCGTGCCCTCATCCCCCAGCTCCGCGGGGCCATGCGGGAGCTCATCCGCCGCGGCCTGGCGGACCTCGTCCGCTCCTACCACGGCTGCTACGCGCCCCGGTTCATCCTGGCCGACCCCTCGGCGAACCTGTCCCACCACGCCTGGGGCATCGCCGTGGACCTCAACCTCGGGGGGAACGCCTTCGGCGAGGCGCCCCACCAGGACCCCCGGCTGGTGCGGGTCATGGAGCGCTGGGGGTTCATCTGGGGCGGGCGGTTCGTGGTCCCCGACGGCAACCACTTCGAGTACCGGCGCCCTCCGCTGGGAGGGCGGTGAGCAGACCGAGGCAGCCGCCGGGAGCTTCAGGCCGCCCGGGCCCGCTCGCCCAGGCGCGACCGAAGCACCACCCAGCCGAAGATGGCGGCCACCACGGCCGCCCCCACGGCCGCCGCCACCGGTGGCCTTGGCTTCGGGACCGCCGCCGCGATGCGGGTACGCAGCCGCACGGGGCTGCGGAAGTCCCGGACCTGCCAGCCCCGCTCCTCCGCCACCTTCCGCAGCTCCCGGTCGGGGTTCACCGCCACCGGGTTGCCCACCGCCTCGAGCATGGGCAGGTCCGTGATGGAGTCGGAGTAGGCGTAGGAGCCGGCGAGGTCGATCCCCTCCCGGGCCGCCACCTCCCGGATGGCCTGGGCCTTGCCCTCGCCGGCGCAGTAGAACTCCAGCTCGCCGGTGTAGCGGCCGTCGTCCCCCACCCGGGCCCGGGTGGCGATGACGTCCTCCACCCCGAAGTGGCGGGCCAAGGGGCGCACCACCTCCTCCGGCGAAGAGGACACGATGAACACACTCCGCCCCAGGGCCCGGTGGAGGGCCATGAGGTCCAGGGCCTCCTGGTACACGAAGGGGTCGATGACCTCGAGGATCACCTCCCGGACCAGCTCCTCCACCTGCTGGCGGTCCCAGCCCCGGGTGAGGGCGAGTATGCCCTCCTTCAGACGCTCCATCTTGCGCTCGTCGGCTCCCACCAGGAGATAGACGAGCTGGGCGTAGGCCCCCCGCAGGAACTGGCCCCGGGTCACCATCCCCGCCCGGTACATGGGCCGGGTGAGGGCGAGGGAGCTGGACCGGGAGACGATCGTCTTGTCCAGGTCGAAGAAGGCCGCCTCCATCACGGGCAATGGTAGAGGAGGCGACCGACACGGGCCGGGAGCCAGGGCCGGTTTCCGCAGGGCCGGCCCGCCTACCGACCGAGGGCCCGGCGGAAGGCCGCCAGCCAGGCCAGCTCGGCCGCGGCCAGGGCCGCCTGGAGGTCCAGCATCCGCCGGGCCGTGGGTCCGCCGGGACGCGCCCCCACCCGCCGCCCCTCCGCCTGCACGGTAACGAGCAGGTCCCGGAGGGCCCGCTCCCGGGCTGCCAGGCCCCTCCGGGCCTCCGCCGGGGGGAGCAGGTGAAGCAGGCCAAGGGCCGCGCTGGCCGGCGTCTCATAGGGGCCAGGGGCGGCAACGTGCTCCAGGATGCCGATGCGCAGGCGCTGGCGCCCGGCCCGGGTGAGCCGGTAGACCCGTCGCTCCGGCCCCTCCACACCCGGACGGTCCCGCCCCCTCGCGAGGCCCCGGCCCTCCAGCCGGCGCAGGGCCTGGTACACGGAGGCCCGGCCCACGTCAGCCCACAGCTCCATCCGCCGCTCCCGGAGGCGCTCCAGCAGGTCGTACCCGTGCAGCGGTCCCTCAGCGAGCAGCCCGAGGACGACGAGCTCGACCCGGCTGACCCCCACGGCTCCTGCCTAGTCTGGAACGGACTACCCGAGCCTACCCCCCGGCCCCAGTTCGGGCAAGGATGCCGAGCCAGAGGGTTCGGCCCCCGGAGGGCGGAGGGTGGCGGCCGGCCCGGCCCCGGTCTCGAGGCCCGCGGCGGTATCCTCGGGCTGGAGGCGTCAGGGCGCCTGGTGGGCCCCCCGGTCTTCAAAACCGGTGTGCCGGCTGAAGCCGGCAGGCGGGTTCGATTCCCGTCCGCCTCCGCTGCGAAGTGGCCTCTGACCAGCGGCTTTGCCCCGAGAGGACGTGGGGCCACCGTCCGCTGGGACCAGGCCGACGACCAGCCCCCTACGGCGCCGGTGGGATGACGAGCAGGCCCCGTTGGAGGAAGTTCCGATCGAAGGTGAAGGCCTCGTCGACCCCCTCCCGGCGCA
>CAYVCH010000278.1:0-2708 GCA_964449755.1 uncultured Actinomycetes bacterium | reverse complement strand
ACGGGACCGACCTCGGGAACGGCCCGGTCCCCCCAGGGATCCACGTCCGGGAGGCTCTGCTCCTCGCGGAGGGCGTGCGCATGAGCCCCGACGAGGTGCTGGAGGCCATGACTCCGGGCCCCCTCCGGGAGGGGTCCCCCGCCGACCTCGTCGCGTTCCGCGCCGACCCCCTGGAGGACCTTCGGGCCCTCTCCGACCTCGTCCTCGTGGTCCGGGGCGGCCAGCTGGCCGCGGCGTAACGACCAGGCGGGGGGATCGCGCGGAGGCCGTCTCGCGTGGAGGCGTGGCGCTCCCAGTGGGTTGACCGGGCACGCATCCTGCGACACGGGGGCCCGGGCCTCAAGGTCCCGGATGGCCCTCCGATAACGACGATAGCGAAGGGACGGCGCGACCGCGATGAGCATGACAGGCGACGAGCTCGCCTCCTCGCCGGCTGCCGCCACGGCCGGGGCGGAGGGCCGCCCGGCCTGGGGCCGCGGCGGGTGGCAACCGGGGGAGACAGCGGAGGGACGGGGCCGGGCCGGCGCCCCCGGGCCCACGCCTCTCCGAGCACCGAGGCCCGGCGCCGAGCCCGGGAGGGGCCGGCCGGCCCCGCCGTCGGTGGGGCCCGAGGAGAGCCGAGTCTTGGGCCTCGCCCGCATCGTCCTGGCGGTGGCGGTCGGAGCAGGCGTGGCCCTCTCTCCGGAACACCTGGGAGTGGCCGCCTGGCCCGCCACCCTGGTGCTCGCCGCCGTCCTCCTGGTGGGCGGCGCCGCCCAGCTCGCCTGGGGTCACCGCTGGCGCGCCAGCACCATCCGCAGCTTCGTCGCCGTCGACGTCGCCGTGGCCCTGCTCCTGGCCGTCGTGTCCTCCCTGGACCACCCCCGGCACGTCCTCGCCGGCCTGCTCGTGGTGGCCCAGGCCGAGGCCGCCGCCCTCGGGTGGCGCCGGGGGCTGGGCGTGTGGGCCCTCACCTCCCTCGGCTACCTGGCCTGGCAGGAAGTCGGGGTGGGCACCATCGGCGCTCCCGTCCACCTGGCCCCGGCCCTCGTCGTGGCGGCCACTGGGCTCCCCGTGGCCCTCATCACGGGCGTCCTGGTGGAGTGGGTAGGGCGCGAGCGAGCCCACCGCCTCGGGGAGGAACGCCGACAGCTCGAGGTGGCGACGGACCTGCTCAAGGGGCTCGGGGCCTTCGCCTGGGAGGCCGAGGCCGATACCTGGCGGTTCACCTACGTGAGCGAGGCGGCGGAGCGGCTCCTCGGCTACCCGGTCCGCCGATGGCTGGAGGAGCCCGACTTCTGGGTCCGCCACCTTCACCCCGAGGACCGGGAGGCCACGGTCGACCGGTGCCTCCGGGCCACCAGCGAGGGCCGGGACCACATCCTCGAGTACCGGATGGTCGCCGCCGACGGCCGGGAGGTGTGGCTGGAGGACCTGGTCCACGTCCTGAAGGACCCCTCCGGGCGCCCCCGGCGCCTCCGGGGCCTCATGCTCGACGTGACGGCGGTCCGGCAGGCGGACGCCCGGTACCGGAGCATTCTCGAGCACGCGGTGGAGGGGATCTTCGCCACCACCCTGGAGGGGCGGTACCTGGTGGCCAACCCCGCCCTGGCCCGGATGGCCGGGTACGGCTCGCCCGAGGAGCTCATGGAGAGCGTCGGGGACGTCTCCAGCTTCTACGTCGACCCGGGCCGGCGCCGGGAGCAGATCCGTCTGGTGGAGGAGCGGGGGTCGGTGACGGGCTTCGAGTACGAGGCTCGCCGCCGGGACGGGAGCCCCCTGTGGGTCTCCGAGAACGTCTGGGGGATCCGGGACGCCCACGGGCGCCTCGTGGGACTCGAGGGCACCATCCTCGACATCACCGAACGCAAGCGGATGGAGGAGGAGCTGCGGCGGTCGGAGGAGCGCTACCGTCTCCTCTTCGAGGGCAACCCCCAGCCGATGTGGGTCTACGACCCGGCGTCCCTGCGCTTCCTCGCCGTGAACGAGGCCGCCCTCGCCCTCTACGGCTACTCCCGGGAGGAGTTTGCCGGGATGACCACCCGCGACCTCTACGCGCCGGAGAGCCTCGAGCACCTCGAGCGGGCCCTCCGGGATGGCCTGTCCCCCCGGGTCCGCACCGGGGTCCGACAGCACCTCCGGAAGGACGGCTCCCGCGTCCTCGTCGAGATCGCCTCCCACGCCATCTCCTTCGACGGCCGGCCCGCCCGGCTCGTCACCGCCGTCGACGTCACCGAGCGGGAGCGGGCCCGGGAGGAGCGGCGGAGGTCGGAGGCGAGGTTCCGCACCCTCGTCGAGCACCTGCCGGCCATCACCTACGTCGACGAGCCGGACCCGGCCCGTGGGGGACTCGCCCGCTGCCTCTTCGTGAGCCCCCAGGTCGAGGGCGTCCTCGGGTACACCCCGGAGGAGTGGACGGCCCGTCCCGCCTTCTGGCTGGAGGTCGTCCACCCCGAGGACCGGGAGCGGGTGGCCCAGGCCGACGTGGAGTCGGAGGACAGCTTCGACATGGAGTACCGGGTCCTCTCCCGGGACGGGCGGACCGTGTGGATCCACAACCTGGCCGTGCCCTTCGAGGAGGACGGCCGGCGACGGTGGCTGGGCGTGATGATCGACATCTCCGACCGCAAGCGGGCCGAGGCCGCCCTGCGGGAGAGCGAGGAGCGCCTGCGGCTCCTCCTGGAGGAGGTCCCCGCCGTCATCTGGACCACCGACCCGGAGCTGCGGTT
>CAYVCH010000277.1:0-2715 GCA_964449755.1 uncultured Actinomycetes bacterium | reverse complement strand
CACGTCCGTGCCCGCGTCCACCAGCGGCCCTCCTCACCTCGGCCACCAGATGAGCTTGACCAGGGACAGGGGCTCGATGACGTCCCGGACCTTGGCTTGCGGCTCGAGGACCTGGCTGCCCTTCTCGACGTGGACCATGCGCAGCTCCCGGTCGGGGCGCGGCCGCACCCGGCGCCCGATGAAGGTCTCGGCGAGCTTCGCGGTGGCCTCGGCCACGGTGTCCTCGTCGTCCAGGATGGCCGGTCGCCAGACGAAGTCCTCCTCGTGAATGTGGTGCATTGGGATCGGTGACATCCTCGTCTCCTTCTCCTCCAGCCTCCTCCTGCCGGGGCCCGCGGTGGGCAGACGCGCGTCCCTCCTCCCGCCTTCAGCTAGGTCCGGCTCCGGGAGCTCGCCTGACCGTCGCCGCTGTACTGCCTCGCCCACTCGTAGTCCCAGGAGTCCCCGCCCATCTCTTCGGGGTGGTCGAACCCCATGTACTTGAGGATCCCCTCGAGGGTCGGGTCGGGGATCTCCCCGAACAGGAGCCGGTCGAACAGGGTCTTCTGTCCGGCGAACTTGTGGGGCTCCTGCTCGAAGATCCACTTGCACGGCTCGGAACAGAAGACGTACTTGCGGCCGTTGTGGACGAGGGGGTGGAGCTCGGTGGCCCCCGGGTACGGGAAACAACAGGGAAGGTTGCATCCGTTGCAGAGGGTCACCAGGTCGGTGGGGAGGGTCTTCTCGATCTCCCCCTTGTTGATGTTCTCGATGATGAGGTCCCAGATAGGCCCGAACTTCTCCTCCCAGTCGGGGTACTTCTCGTGGAGCCACTCCCGCTCCGCCGGCGAGGGACCCTTTCGGTCGAACCAGATGGTGGGTCGCCAGTAGTAGAGGCCGATCTGGAAGGAGTGGTGCTGGTAGTTGAGCTCCGAGAGGAACGTGTCCCAGTACCAGGGCAGCTGGTAGCCGAGGTCCTTCATGAGGCGCTCGAACTGGGCGATGATCCACTCCTCCATGAACTCCTTGAAGGACATCTGTCGGGCTTCGACGGGGATCTGGTAGTCCATGGTGCAGCCCACCAGGACGCAGAACACCCGCCAGGTGGTCCAGAACATCTTGTCCACCATCTGCTGGAACTTCGGGCCCTCGCCGTGCTTGATCATGATGGGCGCCACGCCCACGCCGATCTGTGCGTGGCGGGCCTCGTCGGTCTGGATGCTCTGGACCAGGTTCCCGAACTCGTAGTCGCCGGCCCCGTAGGACTGGTTGGCCATGGCGATGAACTGGAGGTTCGTGAAGGCCGTCTCGAACAGGAACGTGAGCTGGATGGAGGTTTCCAGGGCGTCGGTGGAGGTGAACTGGTCGTCGAAGAACTTCCGCGCCGCGATGGAGCCCCAGTCCTCGGTGAAGAAGGTCTTGTGAGCCCAGGCGAAGCGGGGGTCCTTCTGGACGTAGGCGTGGGGGACCAGCAGCTGGAGCTGGCCGTGGCGTATTTCGTCCATGCAGCCGAAGGTGGCCAGGTGCCGCCACTCGGCCGCCCGGCCGAAACGAGCCATGCGGGCCTCGGCCACGCCGGCCTGGTATTCGGCGAGGGGCACGGCCCCGTAATGGAAGAGCCAGTTGGAACGGAGGCCCGGGTCGAGCCGGCTGAACAGGTCACCGCGGAGGGCAGCTTCCCGCACGGCCATGACCTTCATGTCCTTGTCTCGCTGGTTCTTCACGTACTCCCGGTAGGTGACCTTGTAGGGCGCGTCGTACTCCTCCACGAAGACCGAGCGGGGGATCTCCGTGTATCCGGCGACGTCGGGCGGGAAGACCTCCTCCTCCGTCACGTAGGAGAAGTTCCAGTCCACGCGGGTGGCCAAGTCGTAGTACTCCTCCCTGCTCAGCATCGACCTCTCCTCCTTACCGCCCCGACCGGACAAAGGGTGCGAGTCTTGCCTCGCGCTCGGGGCGGCCGGTCGCGAAGGTGCGATCGCACCCGTCCTTTCATCCCCCCGGGTCCGCCGAGTTGCGGCTTTCCCCGGCCCGCCCGTTCCCCCGGAAGGCTGGCCGAGCGACGTCGCAGTCGCGAGGTAGGGTGTCGTGGTCGGCCCCGGTCTGTCGGGGCCGCAGCCGGGGCGAGGCCCGGCTACTCCGCCCCGAACAGCTCCCGGGCGATGACCTCCCGCTGGATCTCCGAGGTCCCCTCGTAGATGCGGGTGGCCCGGACGTCCCGGTAGAGCCCCTCCAGGAGGTGCCCCCGGACCAGGGCCCGGGCCCCCAGGACCTGGACGGCCACGTCGATGGCGAACTGGGCGGCCTCGGTGGCGGAGAGCTTGGCCATGGCGGACTCCCGGGTGACCCGAAGGCCCGCGTCGTGGGCGGAGGCCGCCCGGTAGACGAGGAGGCGGGCGGCCTCGACCCGGGTGGCGGCCTCGGCCAGGGAGTGGCTCACGGCCTGGAACTCGGCGATGGGCCGGCCGAAGGCCCGCCGCTCTCTGGCGTGGGCGACGGCGGCCGCCAGGGCCGCCCGGGCCATGCCCACGGCGAAGGCCCCGACGCTCGCCCGGAACAAGTCGAGGGTGGCCAGGGCCACCCGCATGCCCCGGTCCACCTTCCCCAGGACGTGGTCGGCGGGGACCGGCACGCCGTCGAAGCGGAGGCGCCCGATGGGGTGCGGGGCGAGCAGCTCCACCGGCTCGCCCGAGAGGCCCGGGGCGTCGCCGGGGACGGCGAAGGCGGTGATTCCCC
>CAYVCH010000276.1:0-2722 GCA_964449755.1 uncultured Actinomycetes bacterium | reverse complement strand
ACGACAGCACCCTGACCAGGCCTTTTGCTTCTCGCGATGTCAAACATGGGCTAGGTGGATACGGTCCCCGCCCCCGGAGGGACCTCGACGCCCAGCGACACCGCGTACCCCGCCAGCCCCAGCCGTCCGAGGGAGGACGACGCGGCCGCCGGGACGAAGGTTCCCGACCGGGCCACGGCCAGCACCGCCGCCTCGGGGAGCGCCTCCACGAAGGACCGGGGCGCCGTCACCGCCGAACCCGGCGGCACCCGGAGCGTCACCGCCGCCGGGAGCGCCGTCTCCTGCGGAGGGAGGAACCTGAGCACCACCCAGGCGGGCTCCCTCCCCGGGTTGACCAGGACCAGCCGGGGGTGGGAGGGCTCGCCGGCGACCGCCGGCAGCACCACCCAGGCGGGCCCCGGGGACGCGCCGCCCAGGGCGCCAGGGTCGGACCCGACCCCGAAGGTCCGGCGGACGGTAGCGAGCGGAGGCGCCCCGGCCTCGACGTCCACCTCCAGGGCCGCCGGGCCCTCGGCCAGGACCGGGTAGGTCCTCGCCGACGCGGCCCGTTGCACCACCGCCTCCAGGTCCCCCACCAGCCGGCGGCCCCGCTCCTCCAGGGAGGCCACCGAGAAGCGGGCGTCGCCGTCCCCCTCCCCCAGGAGGACCAGGTCGGACTCGCCCGTGTCTCCGGCCCCGGGGAGCACGCTCCGGACCGCGGGGGCCGCGGCGCCGACCACGCTGCGGACGCCGCCGCCCGGGGTGGACACCACGAGGGAGGCCGCCCCCACCCTGCCCACGGCCACGTCCACCACCGCGGCCACGGTCCGCTCGCCCAGGACCTTCTCGTTCACGTGGAAGGCGACGCTGCGGCCTCCGGAGAGCACCAGGTTGGCCCAGTCCCGGTGGGTGATGGGCACCCGCTCCTCGGTGAGGAGGGTGAGGGTGACCACGGCCTCCGACGCGTAGGGGTTCATGACGACCACGTAGGTGTCGTGCCCCTGGTCCGTCTCCCCGTCGGGGAGGAGGAACCGCTGCCCCCCCTCGGCGAGGCACGGCTCGGCGGCCACTCCCGACTCCCGGCCCCCCGCGCGCGCCACCCACCCGGCCGCCACCCACCCGCCGAAGTACTCGACGAAGGTGGACGCGCCCCGGGTCCCGGCGGGCACCTCGATGCGGGCCAGACCGCCGCCGGGAACGGTGAGGGACCGGGCCTCCCCGGGACCGCCGGCCGACAGGGGGGTGAGCCGGACGTCCACGGGGGCCTCCCCCGGGTTCCCCAGGGCCAGCGTCACGACCCACTGGCGGCCTCCGCCGTGGGGGCAGAGCCAGGCCCCCGACGGGGCCTCCCCCGGGGGGAGGGCGCCGGGCGGACGGGCGCCGACCCCCCGGTCCAGGGCCACGGCGCCGCCGGCGACGACGGCCAGGACGAGGAGGGCCGCCAGGGCCTGGCCCCGGGCCCTCATCGCGTCACCGGCCGGCGCGTGAGCCAGAGGGCCGCCAGCCACAGCACGGCCAGGGCCGTCATCTCCGCCGTCCGGACCCACTGGGCGGTGTACTCCACCCGGAAGCGGCCCGCGGGCGCGGGAAAGGCCGTGGCCCAACCGAAGGCCTCGGAGGCCGGGACCGTCCCTCCCCGCCAGGACAGCCGCCAGTCAGGGGCGAACCTTCGGGACAGCAGGACCACGCCCGTCCCCGAGCCCGTCCCCTCCAGCTGGCCGCCGACGGCCGTGAGCGGCTCCGCCGCCGACGGGGGGAGGGCGGCGACGGCCGCGAGGCTCCCCGACTCGGCGGCCGCCCGGTAGGCGGGGTCGACCACCAGGGCGGCCGCGGGGAGCGCCCGGGCGTTCCGCAGCACCACGAGCCCGCCGGCGGGCACGAGGTCCAGGTCCACCTGGGCCCGGAGCTGCTCCAGGACCCCCGGCGGCAGGTCCCCCTCGGCGGCCACCACGTACCGCACGCCGAGCAGGCCCAGCAGGGTCCCGCCGTGGTGGGTCGTTCCCGACAGGATCTCGCCCAGGGCGCGCTCCAGGAAGCGGAAGCCGGGGCCTCCGGCACCCCGGCCGAGGTCCAGGACGCTCACCCCCTCCCGACCGGTGAGGGCCCACCGGAGGGAGGAGGCCCCGGCCTCCACCACGCCCTGGGGATCACCGCCGGGGGCCGGGAAGGGCTGGCCCGACGCCCGGCCCACCCACAGGATGCGGAAGTCCCCGGGCTCCCCGGCCACCACCGGCCAGGCGGCCGGGAGCCCGTCGGGCCGGACCGCCCACCCTCCGGCGGCGGTGGCGGTGGCCTGGGCGAGGAGGCCACCCCCCACGACCACGGCCAGGAGGGCCGCCGCCACCTGCCGGTAGCCGAAGACCTCCCGCCCCACGGTCCCCAGCAGGGACCCGACGCCGAGGCCCACCAGGGTGGCCTCGGCCCCTCCCGCCAGGGCCACGTAGGCGGGAGGGTTGGCGGCCGCCGCCGGCAGCCACCCGGCGGCCGAGGCCCAGGCGAGCCCCAGGCCGGCCACGGCGGCCAGGACCGCGCGCCAGGCGGCCCCCCGGTCCTCGGGCCGGACCACGCTGAAGGAGAGCAGGGCGGCCACCGGGAGGAACCAGGCGACCACCCAGGAGCCGGGCCCCGGCCCCAGGGCCAGGCGGGCCAGCTCCCCCACGTCCGCCGTGCCCACCCGGGAGCCGAGGGGGACGCCGGTGGCGAGGTCCGGGAGCATGGGGAACACCAGCGCGGCCGCCACGGC
>CAYVCH010000275.1:0-2735 GCA_964449755.1 uncultured Actinomycetes bacterium | reverse complement strand
CGTCTGGCACATCTTCGCCGAGCAGCACTCAGCCGGAACGCAAAGCTGAGCATCGCGGCAATCTTGCGTCGTGACGCGTCCGGTTCGGGGCTGTACCTGCATCCTGACCACCGCAGACGCCTGCGCCGGCCGCCGGTGAAAGGGCCCGGGAGTGTCAAGTAATGAGAGCCGCAGAGTCTAGGGAAGAGGACCGCAGGAGTGCTGTTTCCTCAGCAAGTACATGGTCGGCTGGCCCGAGAACCTGGCCCGAAGTGAGAAAGCGGCGCGAAATGCTGGACACACCTGATCCTCCCGGGTATGGTCGTCGCCAACGGAGGACGCCAGGTGAGCGAGGCTGCGAGGCGACGGGCGCTGGAGGAGGCGGGCCTCGTCCACCCCAGCCCCGGGCGGGTCTCAAGCCCCCTGTTCGACGGGTCCCTCCCCTTCTTCCTCCCCCTGGACAAGGTCCAGGTGAAGTACGAGATGCTCCGGGCCCGCGCGGTGGAGGGGGCCTCGGTCACCGAGGCGGCGGAGGCCCACGGCTACTCCCGGGCGGCCTTCTACCTGGTGGCTCAGGCCTTCGCCCGCCGGGGGATGCTGGGGCTGCTGGACGAGCGAAGGGGACGACGGGGTCCCACGAAGCTCACCCCCGAGATCGTGGGGTTCCTCCAGGGGGCCGATCCGGCCCTGTCGGGCGCCGAGCTCGCCGCCGAGGTGGAGCGGCACTTCGGGGTGCGCCTGCACCGCCGCACCGTCGAGCGGGCCAGGCGGCGGTGAGGAGGTTCTGGCCCCCGTGCGAACCTGCCCAGGCCGACTACGAGTCCCTCCGGGAGGCCGTTCTCGCCGGGGCCCCGCTGCTCGGTGAGGCGGCCGGCCGGTTCGAGCGGCGGGGCCTCGCCGGGCTCATCGCGTGGCCGGCCGCGGAGCCGGTCTTCGAGGCGATCCTGGTCGGTGCCCGTCGTCCCCCCTGGACCCCCCACGCCGACCCGCGGCTGGAAGCGCTGGCCGCGGGCTACGCCCTCCTGCTCGACGTCGACGCGGCGGCGGCCGATGTCGAGGAGGTGACCTTGTGAGGGTGGCCATCTACGCGAGGGTCTCCACCGAGGCCCAGGAGGCCCGGGGGACGATCGGCTCCCAGCTCGAGACCCTCCGGTCCCGGGCCGCCGCCGAGGGCCACGAGGTGGTGGCGGAGTTCCTGGACGACGGCTACTCGGGAGCCCGCCTGGACCGCCCGGGTCTCGATGCCCTCCGGGACGCGGCGGAAGGTGGGCTCATCGAGGCGGCGTGGTGCCTCACCCCGGACCGGCTGGCCCGCTCCTACGCCTACCAGGTGGTGGTCCTCGACGAGCTCGACCGCCTGGGGGTCCGGGTGCTGTTCTCCGATGCCCCGCCGATCGAGGACGACCCCCAGGCCCGCCTGCTCACCCAGGTCCAGGGGGTGATCGCCGAGTACGAGCGGGCCAAGATCGCCGAGCGGTACCGGCGGGGGAAGCTGTGGCGCTCCCGCTCGGGCGAGGTGATCTCCTGGAAGGCTCCCTACGGGTACCGTCGGGTGCCCCGGTCCGCCGAGGGACCAGCCCGGCTGGAGGTCTACGAGCCGGAGGCCCAGGTGGTCCGGAGGATCTTCTCCGACTACGTGGCCGGGGCCCACTCCATCCGCCAGATCACGAGGCGCCTGAACAACGACGGGATCCCCTCGCCCACCGGGAAGCCGGTGTGGGGGACCTCCACGGTGGGGCGGCTGCTCCGCAACGAGGCGTACGTGGGGAGGGTGTACTTCAACAAGACCGAGGCGGCCCCGGGCGGGAGGCGCGGCAGCATCCAGCGCCGCCGGCCCCGGGAGGAGTGGATCGCCATCCCGGTCCCCGCCGTCGTCTCCGAGGACATCTTCGAGGCGGCACAGCGGGTGGGCTGGGACAACTCGCAGTGGAGTCGCAGGCGGGCGGAGCCCGGGGCTTGGCTCCTCCGGGGCCTGGTGGTCTGCGGGTCCTGCGGAGTCCGGACCAACTGCCACCAGATGCGGGGGCGGAACGGGCGGCGACACCGGTACTACTACTGCCGCAACCACGACCCCCTGCGGGCGGGCGGGGAGGACCGGCGCTGCCCCGAGCGCAACATCCAGGCCGACGCCCTGGACGCCATCGTCTTCCAGCAGGTCCGCGACGCCCTGCTCCGCCCCGAGGTCCTCCTTGCGGCAGAGGCTGCCCTCGCCGCCCGGGCTCCCGCCCCCGACGACGAGCTTCTCGCCGCCCAGCTCGGCCGGCTCGCTCGCCGGATGGAGGCCGCCGAGGCGGAGCGCCGTCGGTTGGCCGACCTCTACCAGGCGGGGCTCATCGACCTCGTGGAGGCCAGGCGCCGGGCGAAGGAGGTCGAGGCCCGCCGCCGCCACCTCGCCGAGCAGCGGGCCAGCCTCGAGGGGGAGCGGGAGGAGCTGGCCCGAGACAACCGCCTCCGCCGGCGCGTCCAGGACTTCTCCCGCCGGGTCCTGCGAGCGCTGGACGGACTCGATGACTTCGACCAGCGACAGCAGCTGCTCCGTCTCCTCGTCGAGGAGGTCCGGGTCCAGGGCTGGCAGGTGGAGGTCCGGCTGCGCATCCCCCTCGACGAGCCGCCTCCTGACGGTCCCGGCTCCTCGAACGGGGAGAAGCCCCAAAGAGGGCCCGAGGTGTCAAGCCAAGTCCGTTTGCGTTCCCTTGGTAGCCACCCCCGGCGAGTACTACCGGGTGGATCCCGCGAGGTTCCGGGCGCTCACCGAC
>CAYVCH010000274.1:0-2748 GCA_964449755.1 uncultured Actinomycetes bacterium | reverse complement strand
GCGGGAGGGGTGGGATTCGAACCCACGAGGGACTGCCGCCCCTGGCGGTTTTCAAGACCGCCGCCATCGGCCACTCGGCCACCCTCCCGACGGCACTGTAGCCCGGCCGGAGCCTCGCGGCACGGGACCGAGCGGCCCCTACCCCGCCGGCCGGAGCTCCCGCAACCCCTCGGGCAGGTAGGGCCAGAGGGTCCCGGGGAGGCCCACCGACCCGTCCGCCCGCTGGTGGTTCTCCAGGACCGCGATGAGGGTGCGCCCGAGGGCCACCGCCGTCCCGTTGAGCGTGTGGACGGGCACGGTTCCCCCCTCGACCCGCATCCGCACGCCCAGGCGCCGGGCCTGGTAGTCGGTGCAGTTGGAGCAGGAGGTGATCTCGCGGTAGCGGCCCTCCCCCGGCAGCCAGGCCTCCAGGTCGACCTTCTTCGCCGCCGCGGCCCCGAGCTCCCCGACGCAGACGTTCACCACCCGGTAGGGGAGCTCCAGGCCCGCCACCAGCTCCTCCTGGATGGCCACCATCCGGTCGTGCTCCTCCCAGGAGTCCCCGGGGCTGGTGAAGCTCACCATCTCCACCTTGTCGAACTGGTGGACCCGGAACATCCCTCGGGTGTCCTTGCCGTAGGTGCCGGCCTCCCGCCGGAAGCACGTCGAGTACCCCGCGTAGCGGATCGGCAGGGCCTCCGGCTCCAGGATCTCGTCGGTGTGGAGGGCCACTAGGGAGACCTCGGAGGTGCCGACGAGGTAGAGGTCGTCGCCGCGGAGGGCGTAGATCTGGTCGGCCCCGGTGGGCAGGAACCCCGTGCCGAACAGCGCCCGCTCCCGCACGAGCACCGGGGGCACCACCGGCGTGTACCCCGCGGCCACCAGCCGGTCCAGGGCGTAGCGGACCAGGGCGAACTGGACCAGGACGAGGGGGCCCAGGAGGTAGACGAAGCGGGAGCCTGACACCCGGGCCGCCCGCTCCACGTCGAGGACACCCAGGCCCTCGCCGATGGCCACGTGGTCGCGGGGTTCGAAGCCGAGGACCGGCGGCTCCCCCACCCGCCGCAGCTCGACGTTGTCCTGGTCGCCCTCGCCGGGCGGCACCGATCCGTCGGGGAGGTTCGGCAGCCGGGCCATGAGCTCATCCAGGGCGGCCGAGGCCGCCGCCAGCCGGGGCTCCAGCTCCTCCAGCTCGGCCGACAGCTTGCGGACCTCCTCGATGAGCGTCTGCCGTTCCGGCCCCGCCGCGCCTCCCACCGCCCTGGAGGCCCGGTTCCTGGCGGCCCGCAGCTCCTCGACCCGCGCCGTCAGCGCCCGTCGCTCGCTATCCAGGGCGAGGACGCGATCCACGGCGCCCGGTAGCCCCCGCCGGGCCAGGCCCGCGCGGAAGGGCTCGGGGTCGTCCCGCATGGCCCGGAGGTCCAGCACCGTTCAGGCGACCTCCCGGGGGGCATCCCCGGGCGGGCGGGGGGGGCGGGGCTCAGGCATGGATCACGAGACGCGGACGCCCTCGGGGCGTGCCCCCTGGGCGGTGCGGGCGACCTCCGCCTTCCCGGTCTCGGCCTCGGCCTGGGCCGCCCGGGCGGCCGGGGCGGCCGCCTGCCGCTCCATCACGCTCTGGCCGTCGAAGACGGCCCCCTCCTCCACCACCAGGCTCTTGGACGTGATGTTCCCCTCGACTCGACCCCCCCGGGCCAGGTGAGCCCGGCCCTTCACCACGATGGTGCCCTTGAAACGGCCGGCCACCGTCACGTTGCTCGCCCGGATGTCCGCCTCCACCTGGCTCTGCTGGGTGAGGGTCACGTCCCCCTCGGCGTTGATCTGCCCCTTCACCTGACCGTCGACCCGGAGCGAGCCGGCCGACACGATGGTCCCCTCCAGCCTCGCGCCCTGGCCAACGACCGTGACCTCGCCTTTGTCCTCCGCCATCCTCGACTCCTCCCGCTCGTCCGTCTCCGCCCCGTCCCGCCGCCAGATCATGACGCGCTCACCGCCTCCTGGGGCCCGGCCATGGCACGCCGAATGGCCTCCTCTTCCTCGGCCGACAGGTGGTGGGAGCTGCGGCCCCCCGTCACCGGCTTCGCGTACACCCGGGTGTCCTGACGGCCATTGATGGACGTGACGACGACGCCGTCACCGTGGTCATCCAACAGGGCACAGGAGAACGACAGCCGCCCGCCCACGTCCTCGAAGGCGTCGTACCGGACCAGCCCCACGTGGCGGACGGCCCCCTCGATGAGCCCCTCCTGCCGCCGGTCGGTGGCGGCCAGGGACCGCACGGCGCCCTCCAGCCGCTCGATGCGCAGCCCCTGCTCCGCCAGCACCTGTCGCACCGCGGCGTCGAGCCCCAGGGGATCCCCGGGCTCCCTCCGGCGCCGACCGACCGCCATGGCCAGCACGACGATGGCGAGGACCGACAGGGCCAGGCTCACCACCACCAGGACGGAGAGCGTCTGCGGCTCCAGGGACATGGACCAGGCTCCCTCGGGCCCCGAAGAGGGCCATCTACCTGCGCTTCTGCAGGCGCCCGAGTATACAATGGCCCCTTCGTGGACGAGCGCAGCCTGGCCGAGCTCCTCGAACGCCTCGCCTCCGGTCGCACCACCGTCGAACGGGCCCTGGACGACCTCCGCGGCCTGCCCTACGAGGAGGTCGAGGGAGCCCGGGTGGACCACCACCGGGAGCTGCGCACGGGCCTTGCCGAGGCCGTCTACGGCCCCGGCAAGACCCCCCAGGAAGTGCGGGCGGCCGCCGCCGCCCTGGCCGCCC
>CAYVCH010000273.1:0-2770 GCA_964449755.1 uncultured Actinomycetes bacterium | reverse complement strand
TTCTGCGCCCCGGGGTACATCCCCACCGGAGCGCCGTTCTTCAGCACGCTCCTAGCTAGCTAGCGCCCCGGCTCTCCCTCGGCGGCCAGGGCGTTCACGTAGGCGGCGAGGAGGGTCTCCCGGGTGGCCACCCCCACGAACCGACGGGAGTGGTCGTCGGCCACCACGGGGATCGTCCGGAGGCCCCGGGGGGCGAGCCTCCGGAGGGCCTCCTCGATGGACTGGTCCGGGGTCACCGTCGGGTACTCCTCGACCACCTGCTCCAGGGGACGGGCCCTGGCTCCCGGGGCTTCGGCCCCGAGGACCCCTTCGGCGGTGACGATGCCGACCACCCGGTCGTCGCCGTCCAGCACGATCAGGGTGTCGGTGGCCGTCTCCCGCAGGAGCTGGCGGGCCTGCTCGGTGGTGGCCGGGAGCCGGAGGGTGGCGGCGTCGGTCAGCGTGGCGCGACTCACGGGGATGCGCTCCAGGAGGTGCCGCTCCCGGCCCTCGGCGAGGTCGAGGCCCTTGCGCTTGGTCTTCAGGGTGTAGATGGAGTCGGGGTGGAGGAGGGAGGAGACGACCGTCGCCACGATGCAGGCGAGCATGAGGGGGAGGATGATCCGGTAGTCGTTGGTCATCTCGAACAGGATGAGGATCGAGGAGATGGGGGCGTGGGCGGCCCCGGCGAAGACGGCGGCCATCCCCACCATGGCGTAGGCGCCGGGGCTCGCGCTGGCGCCGGGCAGCAGGGCGTGGACGCCCTGGCCGAAGGCGGCCCCCAGGGTGGCCCCCAGGAACAGGGAGGGGGCGAAGATCCCCCCGGAGGCCCCCGATCCCAGGGTGAGGGAGGTGGCGACGAGCTTGGCTCCCAGCAGGGCGAGCAGCACCCACCAGGCGAGCCGGCCGGTGAGGGCCCGGTCGATCCCCGGCAGGCCGCTGCCGTAGACGAGGGAGTCGCCGGCCAGCCGGACCGTGGCCAGGCCCACCAGGCCGAGGAGCAGCCCGCCCAGGGCCGGCTTCAGGTCCAGGGGCAGGGGGATGGCCTCGAACCGGTCCTCGGTCCAGTACAGCAGCCGCGTGAAGGCGATGGCGACGAGCGCGGCCAGGAGGCCGAGGAGGACGTAGAGGCCCAGCTCGCCGGGGTTGCGGAGCCCGAAGGGGGGCACCTGGAGGACCGGCTGGTTGCCGAAGGCCGACCGCCAGATGACCGAGGCGGTGACGGCGGACAGGACGACCGTGGCGAACCCGCGGGCGCTGAAGCGCTGCAGGATCACCTCCAGGGCGAAGAACACGCCGGCCAGGGGGGCGTTGAAGGCGGCGGCGATCCCGCCGGCGGCCCCGCAGGCGACGAGGAGGCGGATGCGGGACTCGGACATCCGGAAGGCCTGACCGACGGCGGAGCCCAGGGTGGCCCCGACCTGCACGATGGGGCCCTCCCGTCCGGCCGAGCCGCCGGACCCGATGGTGATGGCGGAGGCGAGGGTCTTCACCACCGCCACCCGCGGGCGGATCCGACCACCCCGGAGGGCCACCGCCTCCATCACCTCGGGCACGCCGTGCCCCCTGGCCTCCTGGGCGCCCCGGGCGATGAGGGGGCCGGCGAGGACGCCGCCCAGGGCGGGTGCCAGGAGGACCCGGAGGGCCCGGGAGGCGACGGCGGTCTCCGAGCCCAGGAAGAGGCGGCCGAAGAGGCGGAGCAGGAGCTCCAGCGCCACGGCCCCGAGCCCCGCCAGGAGGCCGACGAGCAGCGCGGTGAGGACGAGGACGTTGCTCTCCAATCCCGGCAGGGCGCGGATCCGCTCGCGGATACGCCCCATCACGGGGACCATGGTACCGACGGGCGTCCGATGGGTTACGATGTATCGGGATATCTCAGATCCCGGCGGAGGTCTGGACATGTGGCATCCGCCCTTCCACCAGCACCGCGGCTGGTTCGGTCCCCCCTGGGCCAGGTTCCCGCGAGCCCGGCGGGGCGACGTGCGGGCGGCCCTCCTGCGGCTCCTCTCGGAGCGGCCCATGCACGGCTACGACGTCATCCGGGAGCTGGAGGCGCGCAGCGGAGGCCTGTGGCGGCCGAGCCCGGGGTCGGTCTACCCCACCCTCCAGCTCCTAGAGGACGAGGGGCTCGTGGCGGCCGAGGAGCGGGAGGGACGGCGGGTGTACTCCCTCACCGAGGCCGGCCGGGCGGCGGTCCGGGACCTGGGCCGGGAGGGGGCGGCGCCCTGGGAGGTGGAGGAGGTGCCGGAGGAGCTGACCTCCCTGCGACGCACCGCCTTCCAGCTGGGCGCCGCGGCCATGCAGATCGCCAGCACGGGCTCCCCCGAGCAGGTCCGCCGGGCCACCGAGGCCCTGGCCGAGGCCCGGCGCACGCTGTACGGGATCCTGGCCGAGGGGTAGGGATCGCCCGGGAGAGGCCCGGTCGGTCCTGCCGGAGGCGGGCCGAGGGAGGCTCCGGCGGCCAAGGGACGGCGCGTGGGCTCCGCCGCCGACCTGGTGGGTGCCGGGGTCCCTGGGGGTGGCGCTCCTGCCGCTCCCGGTGACGGCCGCCACCGGCCTGCGGGTGAGGGCTTCCTCCTATTCGTTGCCGGCCCGGGGCCGGACGCCCACGGCCAGGGCGACCTGCGTGAGGTCGGATCGGATCAGGCGCAGGTCCTTGCGGACCTCTGCCAGCTCCCCCCTGAACTCCTCCCGGAGGCCCGTCAGCTCCCCCCGGAACTCCTCCCGGAGGGAGCCCATCTCGCCCCGGAGGGTTGCCAGCTCCCCCCGGAACTCCTCCCGGAGGCCCGTC
>CAYVCH010000272.1:0-2791 GCA_964449755.1 uncultured Actinomycetes bacterium | reverse complement strand
TGGTGGCCATGGTGGCGCGGCTCGGCGGCGGGACGGGCGGCGAGCTGGAACGGCTGGCCGAGCTCGCCGACGGGACCCGGGCCGAGCTGCTCGACCTGGCCGACCGCGACGCCCGGGCCTTCCAGCAAGTCCTGGCGGCCCTCCGCCGGCCGAAGGACACACCGGCCGGGGCGGCGGAACGCTCCCGGGCCCTCCAGGAGGCCCTCCTGGAAGCCGCCCGGGTGCCCCTGGAGACGGCGAGTCGGGCCGTGGCGCTCCTCGAGGCCGCCCTGGAGGTGACCCGGCGGGGCAAGCGGAGCGCCGCCTCCGACGGCGCGTGCGCCGCCCACCTGCTGGCGGCGGCCGCGCGGGCGGCCCTGGCCAACGTGGAGGTGAACCTGGCCGGGTTGCCCGAGGAGGCGGCCCGTCCCATGCGCCGGGAGGCGGAGGCCCTCGGCCTCGAGGCCGGGCGGCGGCTGGAGGCCGCGGAGGCGGCCTTCCGGGAGCGCCTCGCCCCCTGAGGCCGGGCCGCCCGCCGCATCAGGCGGCCCGGCCGGCCACGCGCACCCCGCCGACGAAGGCGTGCAGGACGGGGTTGTGGCCGGGGCGGTAGGGCACCTGCCGGAAGGACGAGGCGTCCAGCACGAGGAAGTCGGCGGCCTTGCCGACCTCCAACGACCCCACCCGGTCGTCCATCCCCAGGACCCAGGCGGCGTTCAGCGTGGCCGCCGTCAGGGCCTCCAGGGGGGCGAGCCCGTAGAGGGAGCAGGCCATGGAGATCGCCTCCGGGATCGACAGCACCGGGGAGGTCCCCGGGTTGAGGTCCGACGCCAAGGCCACCACCGCCCCCGCCGCCACCAGCTCCCGTGCCGGGGCCGGAGGCGTGCCCAGGCAGAAGCTGGAGGCCGGGAGCAGCACGGCTGCCGTCTCCGAGTTGGCCAGCGCCCTCGCCCCGTCGGGCCCCAGGTAGTTCAGGTGGTCCACGCTCCTGGCACCGAGGGCGGCGGCGGCCTCGGCGGCGCCCGAGGGGCCGAGCTGCTCCCCGTGGCAGCGCAGGGACAGGCCGGCGGCGGACGCGGCGGCGGCCACCTGCCGCAGGTCCTCCAGGTCGAAGGCGATGTCCTCGACGTAGACGTCGACGGCGTCGGCGAGCCCCTCGGCGGCCGCCGCCGGGACCAGCTCCTCGCAGACGGTCCGGACCCAGTCCCTGCGGTCTGCCCCCGGCGGGACGGCGTGGCAGGGCAGGAGGGTGACGGTGCAGCGCTGGGGGACCTCGGCCGCCAGGCGCCGGGCGAGACGGGCCTGCCGCAGCTCCGCCTCCACCGAGAGGCCGTAGCCCGTCTTCAGCTCCACGGCGGTGGTCCCGTGCTCCGCCATCTCGGCGAGGAGGGGCCGGCAGAAGGCCAGGACCTCCTCGTCGGAGGCCTCCGCCAGCATCCGGGCGCTCCGGCGGATGCCGCCCTCGCCGTGGAGGTCGCGGTAGGCCCTGCCGGCCAGGCGGGCCTCGAACTCGTCGTCCCGCCACCCCACGAAGGGCAGGTGGGTGTGGCAGTCGACGAAGCCGGGGGTCACGAGCCCCGCCTCCACCACCTCGGGGTCCCGGACCTGGAGGCCGCGGGCCGGACCCACGTAGGTGAGCCGGCCGGCTTCCCACGCCAGGCCGGCGTCCCGGAGCACCCGCACCGCCCCCAGGGCCGCCCCCCGGCGCGGCGCCGGCCCCGTCGGCGTCACCAGCAGGGGGGCGACCAGGGCACCGGAGGACACGGCCCCATGCAACCAGGGCCTCCCCGGCCCCGACAACGGATCAGCCGACGGCGAAGGCCCCGTAGACCTATTCTCGTGAGGTGATCACAGATGCTGCCGTCCCGACAACGGATCAGCCGACGGCGAAGGCCCCGTAGCCCACGACCCGCCAGGGGTCCCCGGCGGTGTCGGCGGAGGTCCGCAGGTCGAGCAGGCGCACGGGGAGCTCCTCCCGGCGGGCCAGCTCCACGATGCCCCGCAGGGCGAAGGCCCCGCAGGCGTCCTCCGGCCCGATGGCCCCGGGGTCCCCGGCCACCACGGCCTCGGCCGTCCGGCGGTCGAGGCGCTTCGCGGTGGCGTCGTCGTGGTAGTGGCTGAGGTCCGTGCTCACGAGGAGCAGATCGCACCCGCCCCGGACGGCGGCCATGAGGTCCGCCACCTCGGCCGCCCCGCTCACCCCCACGGCCACCGGGAGGATCCCGACCTCCGGCCCGAGGACCCGAAGGAGGAAGGGCAGCTGCACCTCCAGGGAGTGTTCCGGGGCGTGGGGCTGGTCGTCCACCTCCGCCCCGCAGGCCACGGCCAGGTCCCGGAGGCCGCCGTCCACGGCCACCTCGCCGAGGGGCGTGGCCCAGGCCTCGGCCTCGGGGACCGCCGCCCCCCGCAGGGGCACGAAGTGGGCGGGCCCGAAGAGGGCCACCCGACGCACCGAGCCGGCCGAGCCCCGGAGGAGCGCGTAGGCCGTGGCGGCCACGGGCCCGGAGTAGACGTAACCCGCGTGGGGCACCACCAGGCAACCCGGGCGGCGTTCGGGGACGGCCGCCGGGGCGCCGGCCAGGAGCCCGTCCACCAGCGAGGCCAGTCCGGCCGGGTCCGCCGGGTAGAAGGTCCCCGCCGCCGCGGGAGGGCGCACGCGCGCGGCCCTCACCTCCGGTCGCCTCCCCCGGGCAGCGCGGCCGGGCCCGCCCCCACGGCCCTCACGCCCGGCTCAGGCGCACGGGCAGCCGGCGGGCCCCCCAGGTCCCCGGCACGGCCTCCACCGGTTCAGCACCGAGGACCCGCACGTTCC
>CAYVCH010000271.1:0-2799 GCA_964449755.1 uncultured Actinomycetes bacterium | reverse complement strand
CCCCCCGCTCCATGAAGAAGCCTCCGTCCGGCTGGTAGGCAGCGAGGAGGTCGAAGGCTGGGCCCAGCCGCTCGGCGCGCACCCCTGGCGCACCCCTCACGCCCGGGTCCCCAGCAGCAGCTGGGCGATCCCCCCCGCCAGGCGCAGCCGCCGGGCCTCGGGGAACCCGGCCTGGCGGAGACGGGCCATGAGCTCCTCGGCGGGTGGCAGGTAGGCCATGGACCGGTGGAGGTACCGGTAGGCGTCCCCCTCGGACAGGAGGGCCCCCAGCACGGGGACCACCCACCGGACGTAGGCCGCGTGGCCGAGGCGCAGCAGGGGCGTGGTGGGCTGGGCCACCTCGACGAACGCGATGCGGCCCCCCGGGCGCACCACCCGGGCCGTCTCGTCGAAGAAGGCCCCCAGGTCCGCCACGTTGCGCAGGGCGAAGCCGCAGGTGGCCCCGTCCAGGCTCGCGTCGGGGAACGGCAGACGCAGCACGTCGCCCTCGACGAGGGGGGCGCCGCAGCGGGCCCGCAGGAGCATCCGGTGGGCGAAGTCGACCCCCACCGCCCGGTAGCCGTGGGCCCGGAGCTCCCGGCAGAGATCCCCGGTGCCGCAGGCCAGGTCCACGACGACGGACCCGCCGGGCAGCCGCAGCTCCCGCACGGCCCGCCGTCGCCACCCGAGGTCCATGCCGAAGGTCATGATCCGGTTCAACAGGTCGTAGCGGGGGGCGATCCGGTCGAACATGGCCTTGACCAGGCGGGCCTTGGCCTCCCCGGTGGGCAGGGGACGGCTCACCCCGCCGCCCCCGTCGACGGGGGGGTCACCCATCGCCCGCCGGCGAGGGCGGCGGTCAGCTTTGTCCGCCCCCCTCGACGGGGGGGTCACCCCTCCTCCAGCCGTCGGGACTCCGCCCGGGCCGCCTCCACCTCGGCCCGGCCCCCGACCCGCTCGATGTGTTCCTCCGCCACGGTGAGCAGGACCCGGCGGAAGTGGCGGGCGACGAGCTCGGTGACGGCCGGAAGCAACTCCCGGAAGGCCTCGACGAGCTGGGCGGCGGCTTCGTCCTCGGAGGCGGCGGTGTCGCGGATGGGTTTGCGGACGTGCTCGTCGAACAGGTCCACGGCCCGCTCCGCGAGGGCCACCATGGCCACGTGGGCCTCGCGGGCGAGGTCCAGCAGCTCCCGTAGGGGCAACCCGAGCTCCAGCAGCCGCAGGGCCCGGCGCACCAGCTGGATGTCGCCGGTGCCGTAGCGCTCCTCGCCGTCCACGCGCCGGGAGATGCGGACGCCCTCCCGTTCCACGGCCTGGATCAGGGAGGCCGGCACGCCGCTCCGCCGGGCGAACTCCTCCAGGGAGAGCAGCTCCTCCCGGGCGTCCTGGGATCGGGCCCTGGCCACGGCTGCCGCCAGGTCCGCGTCGGCCCTGCCCAGCTCGCCGGTGACCACCCGCTTGATGGCCGCCAGGGTCAGGCCCTCCCGCTGGAGGGCCCGGACCTGGCGGATCCGCTCGGCGTGGCCCTCCCCGTACCAGGCGACCCTCCCCTCCCGGGCCGGGGGCGGCAGGAGGCCCAGGGACTGGTAGTAGCGGACGGTGTCCACGGACACCTCGCAGGCCGCCGCCAGCTCCTCCACGCGGTACCGCACGACCCGACACTCTACGAGTGTTCACTCCAAGGGTCCAAGGTCCCGGTGGGGACCCCGGGGGGTGTCAGAATCGGGCCGTGGGGCAGGGCACGGCAGGGCAGCCCGGGGGGACCGCGGCCGGCGGGGAGCCGGGCTCAGGCCAGCGGGCCGTCGGGCTGGGGCTGGTCCTCGTCGCCCTGGTCGCCACCCTGACCCTGTCGCTGGCCTGGAAGGCGCCCTGCGCCGCCGGCCAGTGGGGCGACGGGCGCCAGTACCGGCTCCCCTGCTACTCGGACGTCGTGCCCCTGTACGCCACCGAGCAGCTGGCCGGGGGGCGCCTGCCCATCCTGGAACCCTGCCGGGAGGCCCCGGGGCAGTGCGACGAGTACCCCGTCATCACCCTGTACGTCATGCGCCTGGCCGCCTGGCTGGGCGGGCCGCCCCCGGGCTTCTTCTACGCCAACGCCGCCATCCTGGAAGCGGCCGCCGTCGTGGTGGCCGTCTGCCTCTACCTCATGGTGGGAGGTCGGGCCCTGTACTTCGCCCTCGCGCCCACCCTGCTCGCCTACGCCTTCCTGAACTGGGACCTGGTGGCGGTGGCCCTGGCCACCGCCGGGACCCTCGCCTTCCTCCGCCGCCGCGACGTCCTGGCCGGGATCCTGCTCGGCCTCGGCGCGGCGGCCAAGCTGTATCCGGCCCTGCTCGTGGCGCCCCTAGCCCTGGAGCGGGTACGGGAGGGGGACCCCGACCGGGGCATCCACCTCGGCTGGGCCGCGGCCGGCACCTGGCTCGCCCTGAACCTGCCCCTCGCGCTGGCCTCACCCGGCAGCTGGTGGGAGTTCTTCCGGTTCAACGCCACCCGGGGGCCGGAGTGGGGCAGCCTGTTCTTCATCGCCTGCGACCGCCTGGGCGGCCAGGCCTGCCTGCCCACCGGCGCCGTGAACGCGCTCTCCGCCGGGCTCCTGGTGGGCGGCAGCGCCGCCGTGTGGGGCTGGCGCCGGGCCCGGGACCCGGCCTTCCCCCGGTGGACCTTCGGCCTGCCGCTCCTGGTCGTTGAGGTCGTGCTGGATGACGCCGACCGTCATGCCCAGGAACCGGTAGATGCGGCCCATCCACTCCGAGTCGCGGCGGGCGAGGTAGTCGTTGACGGTGACGATGTGGACGCCCTTGCCGGCGAGCGCGTTCAGGT
>CAYVCH010000270.1:0-2820 GCA_964449755.1 uncultured Actinomycetes bacterium | reverse complement strand
GCTCCAGGTTCACCTCCCACTGGCCGAGGCCGTACTCCGCCTGGCAGGCGTGGACAGGGATACCGGCCGCCTCCAGCTCCCGCCGGAGTCGCCCGATGAAGGGTTCCTGGACGGCCTGGCCGACGATGCTGTAGTCGGAGCGGACCCCGGTGGTGGGGACGAGCTCCCGGAAGCCCGCCCGCCGGTTGGCTCGCACGTCGCCCTCGAAGAGGTAGAACTCCACCTCGGATCCGAGGCGCACCTCGTAGCCGAGGGAGGCCGCCGCCTCGAGCTGCCGCCGGAGCACGCTCCGGGGCGCGACGGGGGAGGGCCGCCCCTCCCGGTCCACGACGTCGGCCAGCACCACCGCCGTCCCGGGCACCCCCGGGTAGGGCCGGAGGCTCGGGGGATCGGGACGGAGGAACAGATCGTCCCAGCCGGTGTGGGGACCCGCGAAGCGGACGCCCGGCACCGGCTCCTGGCCGATGTCCCAGCCCAGGGCCACCGTGCAGACGCTCACGGGGGCGGCGGGATCCTCCAGGAAGCGGCGCGCGGGCACCCGCCGGCCGAAGAGCCGCCCGTGGACGTCGGGGGCCGCCACGGCCACCGTGTCGTACCCGCCGCGGGCCAGATCCTGCGGGGCAAGCATGGCGGCCCCTTCAGTGGACGAGCCAGCCGCCGTCCACGGGCAGGTGGACGCCGGTGATGAACGACGCGTCCTCGGAGAGGAGGAAGCAGATGGCGGCCGCCACCTCCTCCGGCCTCCCGGGCCGGGGGATGAGCATGCGCGCCCGGAGGGCCGCCGCCACCTCCTCCGACCCCAGGTCCACCCCGCTGAAGCCGGTGGCCACCGGCCCCGGGGCCACGGCGTTGACGCGGATCCCGTGGGGGGCCAGCTCGTGGGCGAGGGCCTTCGTGAGCATCCGCACCCCGCCCTTGGAGGCGTTGTAGTGGGGCTGGCAGTGGGGGCCGCTCGCCGCCACCACCTCAGCCTCGATCGTGGATACGCACACGATGGCCCCGCCCCCCGCCCGGGCGATGGCCGGGGCCGCCGCCTGGGCCATGAGGAACTGGCCCTTCAGGTTCACGTCCACCACCAGGTCCCACTCCTCCTCCGTGAGGTCGGACAGGCCCGTCATCGTGACCACCCCGGCGTTGTTCACGAGGTAGGAGAGACTCCCGAAGGCCTCCTCGGCGCGCGCCACGGCGGCCAGGCAGGCATCCCGGTCCCGGACGTCGCCGGCGAAGGGCTCCGCGGTCCCTCCGGCCGAGCGGATCATCCCGGCCGTCTCCCGCGCCGCCTCCCCTCGCCGATCGAAGACCAGGACGGCGACCCCCTCACGGGCGAGCCGGGCGGACGTGGCACGCCCGATCCCGGCGCCGGCCCCCGTGACCACGGCCGCCTTGCCCGTGAAGCGCACGCCCTCGCCCTCCGTGCCGGGCCTCAACCCGAGGCCTCGGCCGCGGTACCCAGGTAGGCGGCCCTGACCCGCGGATCGGACCGGACCTCCTCCGCCGTCCCGTGCGCGATGACCTCCCCCTGGTCGAGCACGTAGATGCGGTCGCAGATGGTGGTGATGAACCGGAGGTCGTGGTCGATCACCAGCACCCCCGCGCCCACCGCGGCGGCCGTCCGTCGGACCTGCTCCACCATGGCCACCGACTCCGCCTCCCCCATCCCGGAGGTCGGCTCGTCCAGCAGGAGGATATCCGGGGCCAGTGCCGCCGCCCGGGCCAGCTCCAGCCTGCGGGCGGACGCGTAGTCCACCTCGCCCGCTCGTCGCTCCCGGTGGTCCCACAGACCAGCTCCCACGAGGAGGCCCTCCACGTCCGGCAGGTACCGTCCCTGGCGGTGGCGCCCGGCCACCAACGCGGCCACCGCCACGTTCTCCCGCACCGGGAGGCTCGCGAACGGCCGGAGGTTCTGGAAGGTCCGGGCCACACCTGCCCGGGCGATCACGTGGGAGGGCCGGCCGGTGAGGTCGCGGTCCGCCAGGCGGACGGTGCCGGACGTCGCCCGCACGACGCCGGTGACCGCGTTCAGCAGCGTGGTCTTGCCGGCGCCGTTGGGTCCGAGCAGCCCGACCACCTCCCCCACCCCGACCTCGACGCTCGCGCCCTGGAGGGCGCGGAACCCCCCGAAGTCGACGGTGAGATCGTGCACCGTGAGCGCGGCGGGCCGCCGGCTCGCCACGGGCGGCACCGCCCCCGGCGCGGGCCATCCCAGGCGCAGCCTGCGGCGAAGCCAGTCGTCGATCTCCCGGTCCCGCACGAGCCCCCCCGGGCGCAGGATCATGAAGCCCAGCATCGCGCCGCCCAGGAACAGTTCGGAGAGCCCCTCCTTGAGCAACCAGCCGAGGCCGGGGATGGAGACCGCGCCGCTCGCCAGGTACCGGGTGAGCTCGTTGCCCGCGGTGATGATGACCACCCCGAGGAGCGCGCCGGTGACGCTGTTGCGCCCGCCCACGATCAGCATGGCGAGGGTGAGGAGCGTGTAGCTGAAGAAGAAGAAGTTCGGGGTCATCGACCCCAGGAGCTGGACCCGCAGCGAGGTCCCGACGGTGATCAGGACCATGCTCACCAGCAGGGCGACCATCTGTGGGACCGCCGGGTTGACCCCGATGGCCCGAGCGGGCAGCTCGTCGTCGCGGGCCGCCTGGGCCAGCCGCCCCACCCGGGTCTCCCGGAACAGCCGGGCCACGAGCACGGAGCCCGCCAGGGCCGCGTAGATCCACGTCGGGCTCCCCAAGCCGCCCCCGGGCCCGAAGGACAGGCCGCTGCGATCCCCCGCCGTGAGCTCGGTGAAGTTGTCGGCCGCCTCCCGGACCAGGAACAGCAGGG
>CAYVCH010000269.1:0-2856 GCA_964449755.1 uncultured Actinomycetes bacterium | reverse complement strand
TTCCCGTAGGGAAGACGGGGACGGTGGTCGCCCGAAGCGGGGATCCGCGTCCCGCCTTCGGGGGAGGGTCGAGGAGTAGGTCAATCAGCGGCGGAAGAGCCGGTAGTAGAGGTAGGCGAGGGTCTCCCGCAGGTAGCCTTCCAGGCGCGTCCGTCGGGTCCGGGCCGCCGACCGCCACGTCGCCGACGCGTAGCCCCGGATCCCCAGGTCCCGGGCCATCCGCTCGATGCGGAGGTTGTGCCAGGGGTCGGAGACGAGGAAGGCCGTCTCCCACCCCTGGTCCCGCATGAGGCGGGCGGCGGCCCGCAGGCTCTGCAGGGTGGTGTGGCCGACGGGCACGGCCTGGACGGCCCCGGCGGGAAGCCCTTGGGCGATGAGATAGTCCCGCCCGGCTTCGGCCTCGGTGGTGGGCTCACCCGGCTGTCCCGCCCCAAGCACCAGGATCACCTCGGCCCGCCCCTGCCGCCAGAGCAGCCGCGCGTGCTCGAGACGGCCGATGAAGACCGGGGAGGGCCGGCCCCCGTACTGGGCAGCGCCCAGGACAAGGATGGCGTCGGCGCGTCCCAGCCGGGCCGCGCCGTCCTCGTGGGCGGCCCGCCACACGGCGACGCCGGTTCCCCCCAGGACCCCGGCGACCACGAGCAGCGCCCCGGCAGCGACCGCAAGGAGGGGGTGGCGGCGCACCACGCCCACACAGGCGATCCTACCGGAGCGAGCGGCGACCCCTGGCGACCGGCCGCACCGCGGGGGCCGCGGGCCTAACGCAGAGGAGACCACGCCGAGGCCCGCGGTCCTCGCTGCCCGGAGGACGAGGCAGTCGCCGACGGCCGGTGCTATCGGCACCCCACCGCCGGCCAGTCGGGAGGGAGCACGAAGCACCCCCACGCGGGTGAGCGGCCGCTCCTCGACGCGGCCCGGAGGGGCCTCCCCCGGTCCAAGGCCTGGCGCCTGGCACCCCAGGAACTCAGTCAACACAGAGGGCGTCCACCAGTCCCGAGAACAAGGGCTCCTGGCCGCTCGCCGCCACCAGCTCCTCGAGCTCGGGCCGGGTGGGACCCCAGACACCGAGGAAGTACTCGCTCCCGACCGCGACCTCCGGCGGAATCCCCTCGTAGCAGCGGGCCGGAGCCACGAGGGCGGCCGTACCCACCCGCTCGAGCAGCGCGGCCGCCTCGGCCTCCAGATCGTTCGGATCCTCCGCAGTCCGGAAGACCGCCACCCACAGGGGCGTGGCCGGAACGGGCGCCGGGGACGTCGCCGGGCTCCGGCCCTCGGTGGCCCCGGCTGGGGGAGCGGGGGTGGTGCCCCGGCCGCACGCTGCCGACGAGAGCACCGCGAGCGACAGGAGCACCACCCGACCCCACCGCAACATGGGCGTGGCCTCGCCCATCACGAGCTCACGATCCAGCTGGAGTCGGCGAACTCGGGAAGGGCCGCCCGGAACCCGGCAAGGGCCACGGTGGGATCCAGCCCGTCGGGAATCTGGACCGTCACGGCCCAGACCCCGGGAGCCACAGCCGTCGGGGCCTGCTCGTGGTCGACGACCGTCACCGGCCCCGCCCCGGGGAAACCGCCCCGGATCTGCTCGGCCACCGCCGCGGCCTCCTCCCGGGTGGCCAAGTCCCCCACGAGCACGGCCAGGTGAGACACGGGTGCTCCCGCGTCGGAGGCCGCGCGTGGGGCGCGAGACCCGCGGGCGGGCTGCCCGACTGGCCGCTCGACGACGTCGGGGTCGGACTCGGCCAGGGGGTCGACGAGGACCCGGCCGCAGCCCAGGTCCGCCAGGCTCCCATCCTCCTGCTCCAGGAACAGCCGCCAGTCGCCGCTCTCGGCACTGAAGACGTTCCACACGAAGCTGCCGTTCAGGACACCCGCGAGATACATCTCGCCGGGCAGGGGGCGCACCTCCTCCGCGATCCCGTCCCGGAGCCGCCAGAGGGAGTAGGCTGGAGGCTCCGTGGCGGACGCCACGCCGCGCACGACGACGAACCAGAGGGTGCCCTCATGATCGACGACAGGTGTCCGCACGACGGTCCAACGGTCGGCGTCGGCCTCAAAGGACGTGAGCTTCGTCCACCCACCGGTGGTCAGATCCAGGCGCCACAGATCGTTCAGCTCGTCCTCAGCCCTGGCCGCGCCCGAGCGGGGCTCCGACACCACCGCCACGAGCTCGTGGGGGCCCGTGAACACCGGAGCGAACACCCCGCTCCCGGGAGCCGGGACGGGGAACCTCGCCATCCCGCCGGTGGACCGCAGGACGCTCACCGCCCCCCCGCTCGACCAGGCCAGGTCACCCGAGGGCGACCACGACGGGTGCATGACCTCGCCGGGCTGGGGTAGGCGGAACGTCCGGCCCCGGGCCATGACGACCAGCGCATCGGGCCCCGGCCGGTCGACCACGTAGGCGGTCCCGATGCCCTCTGTGGCCGTCACGTGGCGAAGGACGCCGGGCAAGCCGCTCGGGTCCCGAAGGCCCTGGCTCGTGCCGGGCCCCGAGATCATGACCACGGTGTTGCCCTGGATAGCTGCGAGCCCTTCTCCCCGGGCCGCCGCCTGCGCCCCGACGGCGGTGGCCGGCGGCGCTGCACACGGGGGCACCGGCGGGACGGCGCCCACCTGGACCCCGACCAGGGCCCCGGCGAGGAGCGAACCGGCCCCCGCCGCCGCCCACAAGAGCTTCCTCACCACCGGAAGACCTCCCTTCTCCATCTAGTAGCCCGTCACGTACTGGAAGTGCATGGGGTCGGGGGTCGTCCTGAAGTTCAGCCCCCAGTAGAAGCGGTGGCCGGGGTCGGGGCCCTTCCAGACGTTGGGGATGTACTTCTTGTAGTCCTTGCCGTCGGCGCCCACCCCGTT
>CAYVCH010000268.1:0-2863 GCA_964449755.1 uncultured Actinomycetes bacterium | reverse complement strand
CCGCCGGCCCCGAGCTGGCCACGCTGTTCCAGGCGGCCCTCCGGGCCGGGCGCCGGGTCCGGGCCGAGACGGACATCGGCGCCGCCCCCGACGCCTTCGTGGAGGCCGGGGCCGACCTCGCCTCCGCGGCCCTGGGCGGCCTCGCTGGTCGCCGGGCCGTCGTCGTGGGGGCGGGCACGATGTCCTCCCTCGCCGCCCGGCACCTGCGGCGCCGGGGGGTCGGGCCCCTCCGGATCCTGAACCGGAGTCTCGAGCGGGCCCGGGCCCTGGCCCAGCGCGCGGCCGCCGAGGCCGACGAGCTCGCTTCCCTGCCGGCGGCCCTGGCCGGCGCGGACCTGCTGGTCTCGGCCACCGGCGCCACCGGCCTGGTGGTGACCGAGGAGCTCGTCCGTGGTGCCCTGGCCGGGCGCGAGCCGGGCCGGACCCTGTTCGTCCTCGACCTGGCGGTCCCCCGGGACGTCGAGCCCTCGGTGGGAGCCCTCCCGGGGGTCCGCTTGGTGGACATCGACGGCCTGCGGGGAGCCGTGGCCGAGCGCGGCGCCGCCGCCGACGTGGAGCGGGCCGAGGCCGTCGTCGCCGAGGAGGTCCGCCGGTACACGCTGCGGCGCCGGGCCCAGGAGCTCGCCCCCGTCATCCGGGCCCTCCGCGAGCGGGGGGAGCGGGTGGTGGCCGCCGAGCTCGCCCGCTTCCGCTCCCGCCTGGCCGACCTCACTCCGGAGCAGCGGGAGGCCGTGGAGGCCCTGGCCCGGGGGATCGTGGCCAAGCTCCTCCACGAGCCGGTGGTCCGCCTGAAGGAGCGGGCGGCCCCCGGAGAGGACCTCGCCCGGGTCCGCCTGCTGGCCCAGCTCCTCGGCGCCGAGCCGCCGGAGTAGCGGGCGCCGGGCGGGAGGCACCCGTGGCCCTGCGCGTGGGCACCCGCCGGTCCCGGCTGGCCCTGGCCCAGTCGCGGGAGGTGGCCGCCCGACTGGCCGCCGTGGGGATCGAGACCGAGCTGGTGCCCATGGTGACCGCCGGCGACCGGGGGGTCCCCCTCGCCGCGTCCCGGGCGGGCCTGAAGGGCCTGTTCGTGGCGGAGATCGTCCGGGCCCTCCAGGAGGGCCGGGTGGACCTGGCCGTCCACTCCGCCAAGGACCTGCCGGCCCGGGACCCTGCGGGGGTGGTGGTGGCCGCCGTGCCGGAGCGGGCCAGCCCCTTCGACGTGCTGGTCACCCGCGACGGCCACCTGCCCGACGGCGGCAGGGTGGGCACCTCCAGCCTCCGTCGCCGGGCCCAGCTCCTGCGGTGGCGGCCGGACCTCGAGGTCCGGCCGCTCCGCGGCAACGTGGACACCCGCCTGGCCAGGCTGGAGGCGGGGGAGGTGGACGGCGTGGTCCTGGCCGCCGCCGGGCTCCGCCGGCTCGGGGTCCAGCCTCCCCACGCCACCCACCTCCTGCCCGACGTCATGGTCCCCGCCCCGGGCCAGGGAGCCCTGGCCGTCCAGGCTCGAGCCGGCGACCGGCGGGTGCTGGAGGCCCTGGCCGCCCTGGAGCACCCCGACTCCCGCCTGGCCTTCGAGGCCGAGCGGGCCCTGGTGGCCCGCCTGGGAGGGGGCTGCGCCCTTCCCCTCGGCGCCTACGCCGTGGCCGGGGAGGGACGGGTGCTGCTCACCGCGGTGGTGGCGAGCCCCGACGGGAAGCGACTGGTGCGCGTGGAAGCCCAGGCCAGCACGGCCGAGGCGGCCGCGGAGGCCGCCGAGCGAGAGCTGCGGGCAGGGGGGGCGCGGGCGATCCTGGCCGAGGTGCTCGGGTGAGCATCCGGAGCCTGCAGGGGCGGGTGGTCGTGGTCACCCGTCCCCGGGAGCAGGCGGGGGCCCTCGCCCAGGAGCTGCAGGCACGGGGGGCCACGGTCCACGTCGCTCCGGCCGTGGAGCTGGCGCCGGCCGCCAGTGCGACCCTCCTCCGGGCCCTGACGGAGCTCGCCGGCGGCGGCTTCACCTGGCTCGTGCTCACGAGCCAGACGACCGTCGAGGTCCTGGCCGCACGACTCCACCCGGGCCAGGTGCGGGCCCGGGTGGCAGCCGTCGGCGAGGGAACAGCCGAGGCCGTCCGCCGGTGGGCCGGGCGTGACCCTGACCTCGTGCCGGCCGCCTTCACCACCGCCGGGCTGGCCCGCGCCTTCCCCCGAGGCGCGGGGCGGGTCCTCCTTCCCCGGGCGGACGTCGCCCCCCCCGGCCTCGAGGAGGCCCTGGCCGCCAAGGGGTGGACCCCGGTGCGGGTGACGGCCTATCGGACCCGCCTCGCCCGTTCCCTGCCCGCGGCCGCCCGCCGGGCCCTGGCCGAGGGGCGAGTGGACGCCGTGACCTTCACCAGCGCCTCGACCGTCCGGGGGTTCCTCCGGGCCCTGTCCTCCTCCGGCGCGGCGGTGCGGGGCAACCCGAAGGTGGTCTGCATCGGCCCAGTGACGGCGCGGGCCGCCCGGGAGGCGGGGCTCACGGTGCACGCCGTCGCGCGCCCCCACACGCTCGAGGGCCTCGTGGCGGCCGTGGAGCGGGCGCTGGTTCGCCGAGCCAGCGCCGACCCCTCGTCGTCCCATCGTCCCATGCGCGGCCACCGAAGATCGCCGACGCCCGCGCGGCGGAGGCCTGTGACCTCAATGTCAGGTAAAGTAGTCACGTGACCGATGTGCCGGTGCGCGAGCTGAAGGCGAAGCTGTCCGCCTACCTGGAGCGGGCGGCCCGCGGGGAGACGATCCGGGTGACCGAGCGGGGGAGGCCGAAGGCGATCCTCGGCCCGCTGCCCGGCCGGGCGCGGCTCGAGGAGGGGATCGCCCAGGGCTGGGTCGTCCCCGCTCGGGAGCGACCGACCGGCCCCTGGCGGCGGTTCCG
>CAYVCH010000267.1:0-2868 GCA_964449755.1 uncultured Actinomycetes bacterium | reverse complement strand
CCCGGCTGCCCCACCCCGAACCGTGAGCGGCGAGACCGAGCGAGCCCAGGCCTTCGAGGACGCCTCCAGGGCGTCTCCGGCTGGCCGCCCCCGGGGGGGCGGGCCGCCACCGGGACGCGACGCGGGACCCACCCCTGGAAACGGTCGCGCCAGCCAGGACCCGCCCGACCCCCTGGCGGTGCCGGTCCCCCTGGGCAGGCCGGTGGCGGTGCCCGGCGCCCGCGACTGGCGGCTCCTGCTGTCCAAGGTCGGGCACTTCGCCATAGCCCTGTTCCTGTTCGTCCTCGCCATCCAGCTCATGAAGCGGGGAGCGGCTGCCGTGGGACCCCGGATCAAGGGCAGCTTCCCCTTCGACAACGGCATCTCCACCCTGGGCTTCGGGTGGCTCGGCGCCTACGTCGTCCTGTCGGGCTCGCCGGTGGCCGGGGTCTCCCTCGTCCTGTTCGACGGCGGCACCCTCACGCGCCTGCAGACCTTCACGATGCTCTCAGGCTCGCGCCTGGGGGCCTCCTTCATCGTCCTGCTCGTGGGCTTCCTGTACTCCCTGCGGGCCAGGACCCACCGCCGGGAGTCCATCGGCATGGGGGTGCTGGCCCTCTCCCTCACAGCCGCCGTCTACCTCCCGGGGATGATGATCGGCTACGGCCTCCTCAAGGTCGGGGCGCTGGGGTGGATCCGGTGGCACGCCTCGCGACAGGTCATGGGCCTCATCGACTACGTCTGGGGGCCGGTGGAGGGGGCGGTCTCGGCGGTCGTCCCCTGGCCGGGGGCGCTGCTGCCCCTGGGCCTCGCCGTCATCCTCCTGTCCTTCAAGCTCCTCGACCGGGTGCTGCCCGCCCTGGACGGCGAGCGCCACGCCGGAGCCCGGGAGCACTGGCTCAAGCGGCCCTGGCCCATGTTCTTCCTGGGCTGCCTGGCGGCGGCCCTGACCCTCTCGGTGTCGGTGGCCCTGACGGTGCTCGTCCCCCTGGCGAGCAAGGGCTACGTGCGCCGGGAGGAGTCCATCCCCTACATCATGGGGGCGAACATCACGACCCTCGCCGACACCCTGGTGGCGGCCATGCTCCTCGGCAACCCCGTGGCCGTCCAGATCGTGCTGGCCGAGGCCATCGGGGTCTCGGTGGTGAGCCTGGCCTCCCTGGCCCTCCTGTACCGCCCCCTGGCCCTGGGCGTCATCGCGCTGGACGACTGGGTCGTGCGGACCAACCGCCGCCTGTGGCTGTTCGTGGCGGGCCTGTTCGTGGCCCCCGTGATCTTCCTGATGTCGGGGCTCGTCATCGGTCCCATCACCCGCTGACCCGCGGTGGGGGGCGGTCCGGCGCCGGCGGCCCCCGCCGACCTGGTCGTCGCCGGGGCCCTCGTGGTGGACGGCAGCGGGCGGCCGCCCCGCCCGGGCTCCGTGGCCGTCCGGGACGGCCGCATCGTCTGGGTCGGTCGGCCCGGAGAGGAGCCCGAGGCCGCCCGCCGGGTGGAGGCCGGGGGCCGGGCCCTCTGCCCGGGCTTCGTGGACGTCCACACCCACTCCGACGTCGCGCCCCTGGTGGAGCCCTGGACGGAGAGCGCCATCCGCCAGGGGGTGACCACGGTGGTGGTGGGCAACTGCGGCTCCTCGGCCTGGCCCCCCGCCGGGGCCCCGGAGGTGGCCAGGCTCATCGGCGCCCGGGCGGAGGACCTGGACCTGTCGTGGCGGTCCTTCGCCGAGTACCTGGCCCGGGTCGAGGAGGCCCGGCCGGCGGTGAACGTGGCCGCCCTGGTGGGCCTGGGCGCCCTCCGGACGGAGGCCATGGAGGATCCCCGTCGCCGGGCCACCCGGACCGAGCGCACCCGCATGCGGGCGCTGCTGGAGGCCGCCCTGGCCGAGGGCGCCCTCGGGCTGTCGTCGGGCCTGGTCTACGTCCCCGACCTGTACGCCGACACCGAGGAGGTGGTGGCCCTGGCCGGGGCGGTGGCCGAGGCCGGCGGGGTCTACGCCTCCCACGTCCGGGGCGAGGGGGAGCCGGTGTTCCGGGCGGTGGAGGAGGCCCTGGAGGTGGGGCGGCGCGCGTCGGTGGCGGTCCACGTGAGCCACCTGAAGTGCGAGACGGAGCCGATGTGGGGGCGGGCGGGGGAGCTGCTCGCCCTGCTCCGGAAGGGCGGGGCCGACGCCAGCGCCGACCAGTACCCGTACACGGCCTGGGCCACCGGGCTGTCGTCGTTCCTCCCTCCGTGGGCGCCCGTGGAGGAGCTGCCGCGCCTCCTGCGGGACCCCGAGGCCCGGGCTCGCCTCGCCCGGTCGGTGGAGGAGGGCGAGCCCGGCTGGCAGAGCTCCGTGAAGGGGGTCGGCTGGGAGCGGATCACGATCGAGAGCTCGGCCGTCGCCGGGGCCGCCGGGCGGTCCGTGGCCGAGCTGGCGGCGGAGCGGGGGGAGGAGCCCGTGGCGGCGGCCCTCGCCCTCCTCGCCGCCGACCCGGACGCGGCGGTCATCGGCCACGCCATGGCCGAGGAGGACGTCCGCACGATCCTGGCCGACCCCGAGGTCATGGTGGCCTCCGACGGCTGGGCCATGTCGCCGGGCGGCCCCATGGGGAGGTTCCCCGTCCACCCCCGCAACTACGGGACCTTCCCCCGGGTCCTCGGGCGCTACGTCCGGGAGGCGGGCCTGCTCACGCTGGAGGCGGCGGTGCGGAAGATGGCGGCCCTGCCCGCCGAGCGCTTCGGCCTCGCCGGCCGGGGTCGGGTCGAGGAGGGAGCCTTCGCCGACCTCGTCCTGCTTCACCGGGAGCGCGTCCGGGACACCGCCACCTTCCAGGACCCCCACCGGTTCCCCGAGGGGGTGGACCTGGTCGTGGTGAACGGCCGGGTGGCCTGGGACGGCCGGGGGCTGGTGGA
>CAYVCH010000266.1:0-2871 GCA_964449755.1 uncultured Actinomycetes bacterium | reverse complement strand
GACTGGCAGCTCCGTCCGAAGGCCATCGCTGGGAGGAAGGTCGTGCGCCTGGCCGATGCCCGCGGGGCCGCCCCGGCCACCATGAACCGCAGGATCGCCGCGGTCCGGGCGCTGTTCGAGTTCCTGGTGGTCACCGGACACCGATCGAGCAACCCGGTGCCAGTCCCCCGCCGCGCCTGCGGCCTTCGAGCCAGGAGGCGAGGTCTGCTCGGCCATCTCGGGCCCGGACGACCACGTCGCGGGGGCCGGCTGGTCCGCCAGCCTCGCCGGCTCCCGGAGAGCCTGCACCGGGCGGAGGTCGAGGCGTTCCTGGCCGACCTTCTCACCCACCGGGACCGGGCCATGGCCCTGGCCATGGTCCTGGGTGGCCTGCGGGCCGGCGAGGTCCGCTCGCTACCGCTGGCCGACGTGGACATGGGGCTGCGGCGGGTGCGGGTGGTGGGCAAGGGCGGCCGGGAGCGGGTGGTGCCCCTGGACCGGGCGTTCTTCGCCGAGCTCGCGGCCTACCTGCGCACCGAGCGCCCTGCAGGATGCCTCACCCCGGAGTGCTTCGTGGTGCTCCGGGGCCCGACCGCCGGCCAAGCCATGACCGAGGCCGGGATGCGCCGGATCTTCCGCACCCACCGGGCTCGCTCAGGGGCGACCAGGGTCCGGCCCCACCGGCTGCGCCACACCTACGGCACCGAGCTCGCCCAGGCCGGGATCGACCTGCTGGTGCTGAAGGAGCTGATGGGCCACGCCCACCCGGAGACCACGGCCGCCTACGTGCACCTGTCGCCGGAGACGCTTGCCGCCGAGTACGCCCGGGCTCGAGGACGGCCGCGGTGATCACCTCGCTCGCCGTCGCCCCCCTGGACCCCGCCGACCTCCTACGCTCCTACTTCGACCACGTCGCCGGCCTGGGCATCGGAGAGAGCAGCCGGTACGCCCGGCGGCGCTCGGCAGGCCGCTTCCTCGATCGCCACCCCGACCTCGAGGAATGGCTGGCTCGTCCGACCCCGGCCCGGGTGGCCGAGCTTCATCGAGACAAGGCCTGGCCGTTCGTGGTGTGGGCCGCCGTGGCAGGGCGCCTCCGCGTCGACGCCGAGCTGCTGCTGGCCAAGCCGGGTGGGGTGGATCTCTCGGTGGTGTGGGACCGCCTGCATCCCGGGGACATCGACCGGGCCACCTCGGTGGGGCGGGAGCTCGGCTGGAGCGCCAACTGGATCCGCCAGGTGGCCCGCCACGCGCTGCCCGTGGTGTGCACGTGGGCGGGCAAGGGCCTGGCCGACCTGGACGATGACGACCTGGCCGGCTTCCGGGCGGAGGTGGAGCGATCGGCGCACCTGTCGGAGTCCGCCCGGACCAGGGCCCGCACCCGGGGCTTCGCCGTTCACCAGATCTGCTTCCAGCTCGGCCTGGCCACCGACCCGCCAAGGCGCGGGGTGGCCGAGCCGGCTCGCACGCCCGCCCAGCTCGCCGGCCTCGTCTCCCAGCCCGACATCCGCCGGGAGGTCGTCCGCTACGCCGAGACCATCGCTACCGTGCTCCGTCCGGCCACCGCGTACGCGCGGATCAAGGCGGTGCGGGTGTTTTTCGACTGGCTGGCGGCAGAGCATCCCGAGGTGCACCGCCTGGACCAGCTGGAGCGTGCCGCCCACGTCGAGCCGTTTCTGGCCTGGGCCCGTCACCGTCCCTGGCGGGGCGCCAACGGGCGGGGCCGGACCATCTCCCTCACCCAGTTCCACCACGACCTCGTGGACCTGCGGGTGTTCTTCGAGGACATCGCGGCCTGGGGCTGGGCCGCCGCGCCGCCTCGGCGCCTGCTTTACCTCACCGATCTGCCCCGCCTGCCCGAGCCCATGCCCCGGGCGCTTGCTCCGGAGGCCGACGCCGCGCTCATGGCCGCGGTCCGCCACCTGGAGGATCCCTTCGCCCGGACCGGGCTCCTGGTGCTTCGAGCGACGGGCATCCGCGTCGGTGAGCTGCTCGATCTTGAGCTCGACTGCCTGGTGGACTTCCGAGGCCACGGCACCTGGCTCCGGGTCCCTGTCGGCAAGCTCGGGACCGAGCGGACCGTCCCGCTCGAGCCCTCCACCGTGGAGGTGCTCGATGCATGGATGGCCCGCCGCTGTCGCCAGCGCGCCCTCCCGCATCCCCGCGACGGGCACCCTGCCGAGTTCGTGTTCATGGAGCGAGGACGACGCCCCACCGAGTGGCGGCTGCGCAAGGGCCTCGATCGGGCCGCGGCCACAGCAGGGCTCACCCGGGCGGACGGGGCGCCGATGCACGTCACGCCGCACCAGCTCCGCCACACGTTCGGCACCAGCCTCATCAACGCCGGCATGTCGCTGCCCGCGCTGATGGCCCTCATGGGGCACGTGACCCCGGAGATGACCCTCCGGTACGCCAAGCTGGCCTCGCCCACCGTCCGCGCCGCCTACGAGGCGGTCATGGACAAGGTCCGACTCCGCCAGCCCCTCCCGCTCGCCCCGGCGGGGAAGCCGGCGGTTCCCGAGCGGGTGCAGTGGCTCTCCTCCGAGATGCTCAAGACCCGGGTGGCCCATGGGTACTGCTCCCGCCATCTCGCTGCGGGAGCCTGCCCCTACGCCAACATCTGCGAGACCTGCGACAACTTCGTACCCGCCTCTGAGTTCGTCCCGGTCATCGAGAGCCAGCTCGCCGACGTCCGAGCCCTCCGGGACGACGCGGCAGGGCGAGGTTGGGAGGCCGAGGTGGTCCGCCACGGACGGGTCATTGAGAGCCTCGAGGGGCACCTCGGTCGGATGAAGAAAGAGGGAGGTGATCCCGCCGTAGTTGGTTGACCGAGCCCCGAGGGCCGGTTAATGCGGAGGCGATGGATCAAACACCTCTGCCGGAGGGTTCCCTCCA
>CAYVCH010000265.1:0-2891 GCA_964449755.1 uncultured Actinomycetes bacterium | reverse complement strand
GCGGTGTCGAGCTCGCGGTAGAGGGCGGGGACGACCCGGAACAGCGTCTGGTCGAACAGGGCCATCACCGCTCGGACCTCGTCGAGGGGCGTGGGGCGGGCCGGGCGGAGCTGGTCGATGGCGAAGAGCGCCGCGACCTCCTCCCGGAGGCGGCGGCGCACGTCGTCCCCCTCCGAGCGCGACAGGCGCGGGTCGTCGAGGCGCTCGAGCTGGGCGGCGATCCGCCAGAGCGTCTCGACCACCGAGCGCCGGCGGGCCTCGGTGGGGTGGGCGGTGAGGACGAGGGACAGCTCGAGCCGCTCGAGGAGCTCCCCCAGGCCCTGCCGCCCCTCGCGGGCCCGCACCGCCCGGACCGCGTCGGCGGCGGACTCCGGCACCGGGCGCGGGCCCCGGCCGGCCTCTCGCAGGGCACGGACCCGGTGGTGCTCCTCGGCGAGGTTCACGAGCTGGAAGTACACGGTGAAGGCCCGGGCGACCTGCTCGGCCCGCTCGGCCGGGAAGCCGGCGACGATCCACTCGACCGCCCGGCGGCGGGCGTCGGTGGGCTCGGCCCGGAGCGCGATCGTGGCCCGCCGCAGCCGCTCGACGTCCCGGAGGAGCCCCGGCCCCCCCTGCTCACGGAGGACCTCCCCGAGGATGCCCCCGAGGAGCCGCACCTCGCGCCGGAGGGCGGCCGGGACCTCGCCCGCCCGGGTGGGGCGACCCCCGGCCTCCGCCGTAGCCACGCTCGGAGCGTACAGCCGCCCGCCGCCCGCGGGTCAGTGCTTCGCCGCCTCCTCCTTCTCCTTCCTGGCCTCGGCCACGATCCTCTCGGCGAGGTGGGGGGGGACCTCCTCGTAGTGCGAGAACTTCGTCGTGAACGCGCCGCGCCCGCCCGTGAGCGAGCGGAGGTCGATGGCGTAGCGGGCCACCTCGGCCTGGGGGACCAGGGCCCTGATCCGCTGCTTGCCCGGGCCCGCCGACTCCATGCCCAGGATCTTCCCGCGCTTGGCGTTGAGGTCGCCCATGATGTCGCCGGTGTGGGCCTCGGGCACCACGACCTCGAGCTCCACGATGGGCTCGAGGAGCACGAGGCCGGCCTGCTGGGTCGCCTCCTTCAGCGCGAGGGAGCCGGCGATCTGGAAGGACATGTCCGAGGAGTCCACCGGGTGGTGCTTGCCGTCGTAGAGGGTGACCCGGACGTCGACCATCGGGTAGCCCGCCAGGACCCCCTCCTCCATGGCCCTGCGGACCCCCTTCTCGACGGAGGGGATGAACTGGTTGGGGATGACGCCGCCCACGATGCGGTCCACGAACTCGAAGCCTGTGCCCCGGGGCAGCGGCTCCACCTCGATCCAGCAGACGCCGTACTGGCCGTGGCCGCCGGTCTGCTTCACGTAGCGCCCCTGGGCCTTGGCGGAGGCGCGGACGGTCTCCTTGTACGGGATGCGGGCCGGGCGGGTGTGGACCGCCACGCCGAACTTGTTCCGCATCCGCTCGACCATCACCTCCAGGTGGGCCTCACCCATCCCGTAGATCACGGTCTCCTTGGTCTCCTCGGAACGCTCCACCCGGAAGGTGGGATCCTCGTCGCGCAGGCGGGCGAGGGCCGTCGAGAGCTTGTCCTCGTCCCCCTTGGTCTTCGGCTCCACGGCGTAGGCGAGGAGGGGCTCGGGCCAGGCGATGGCGGGCAGGGTGACCGGATCGTCCTTCGCCGAGAGGGTGTCGCCGGTGGTGGTGGCCGAGAGCTTCGCCACGGCCCCGATGTCGCCGGCCGGCACCTCGGGGACGGGCTGGTGCTCCTTGCCCCGGAGGGTGAAGACCTGGCCGATGCGCTCGTCGGCGCCCCGGGTGGCGTTGTGGACCGAGGAGTCCGGCCGCAGCCGGCCCGAGAAGACCCGGAAGACCGAGATGTGGCCCACGTAGGGGTCGGAGACGGTCTTGAAGACCAGGGCCGTGAGGGGCTCGGAGGGGTCGCAGCGCCGCTCCCGATCCTCCCCGCTCCTCGTGACGACCTTCACGGGGGGTCGGTCCAGGGGGGAGGGGAACCGCTCGGCGATGAAGGTGAGCAGGCGGTCCACGCCGATGGGCCGCGAGGCGGCGGCCAGCAGGACCGGGGCGATGCGGGCCTCGGCGAACCCCGCCTTCACGCCCCGGAGGACCTCCTCTTCGGGGAGGTCTCCCTCCTCCAGGTAGCGCTCGAGAAGGACGTCGTCGGCCTCGGCGACGGCCTCCACGAGCTTCTCCCGGTAGGGCTCGGCCTTGCCCGAGAGGTCGTCGGGCCACTCGCCCTCCCGGCCCCGGGGGTCGGCCCCGTACCGGTAGGCCTTCCGGGAGAGGAGGTCGGCCACGCCGGAGAACTCGTGCTCGTCCCCGACGGGGAGCTGGAGGGGAGCCACCTGGGTCCCGAAGGCCCGGACGAGCTGCTCCAGGGTGCGGTCGAAGGAGGCCCGCTCCCGGTCCAGCTTGTTCACCAGGACGGCCCGGGGCAGTCCCCGCTCGGCGGCCAGCTCCCAGGCCGCCTCGGTCTGGACCTCGACGCCGTCCACGGCCGAGACCACGAGGAGGACGGCGTCGACGGCGTGGACGGCGGCCCGGACGTCCCCGATGAAGTCGGCGTACCCCGGGGCGTCGAGGACGTTCACCTTCACCCCGCCCCACTCGACGGGGGCCATGGACAGGGTGACGCTGATGCCCTTGCGGACCTCCTCGGGGTCGTGGTCGGAGACGGTGGTGCCGTCCTCCACCCTGCCCATCCGGGTGATGGCGCCGGCGGTGAACAGCATCGCCTCGAGGAGGGTGGTCTTGCCGGCGCCACCGTGGCCGGCGAGGAGCACGTTGCGGATGTCCCTGGCGTCGTAGGTCTTCATGGGTCCCCTTCGAGGCGTCGAGGCGTCCGGGGCAAGGGATTC
>CAYVCH010000264.1:0-2956 GCA_964449755.1 uncultured Actinomycetes bacterium | reverse complement strand
GTCGTCGTCCCCGTGGTGCTCCCCGGCGTCATCCCGGTCGTCACCGCGCGGGTGGTCGATGGAGCCCGGGCCCCCCCCGAGCGGTCGTCGTCCTGCGCGCGGGGGGCCGCGTCGTCGCCTGCCGCGCAGGCCGGGTCGTTCGCGTGCTCCGCCTCGTCGCAGGGCCCCCGCAGGTCCTCGGCCGCGTGGCCGGGTGCGGCGGTGGGAGCCGGCACGACCTCGGGCGCGAGGGACAGGACGGTTGGCGATGCGTCGGCGAAGCTGCGGGTCAGGGCTGTGGCGCCGGCCGCCAGCGCGACCACCAGGGCCACGGCGCCCGCCAGCGCCGCGACACGGACGGAACCTTTGGGCTTCATGGTCTTCCTCCTCTGGCCTGGGCTGGTGCCACCGTAGGGCGGTGCGGGTTAGCCGCCGCCCAGGGCTGCGTTAAGGGGGCGGAAAAGGTTCAGTCGTCGTCGGACTCGTGGTCGTCGCCGTGGTCGTCGTCTTGCCCCGAGTCGCTGGAGCCCGGGCCCGAGTTCTCCGAGGCGGGACGCGAGTCCCGCGGGCGGTCCTCGTCCCGGTCCTCCTCGGGGGACCGGGCAGGCGGGGCCCCGGGACTCTGGGCCTCGGGCGCGCGGGGGGACGGCCGAGCGGAGGTGGGCGTCGGCCGGGTGCCGGTTGGCGGGGGCCCCTCGGCGGCCTGCGGGGGGCTCACGCTGACGACGGCGGCGGGCTCCCCGAGGTCGCGAGCGGCCAGGGCGAAGGCGCTCAGGGTGAGCGCGAAGGCCAGGGCGAGCCCGGCCACCGCGTAGGCCACAGCCAGGACCCGACGCTTCATGCGAGCAGGCTACCGGCGCCCGTGCTAAGGGGAGGTAAAGAGGGGCAGCGTCACCTCGATCCTGGTGCCCCCCTCCGGGGGGGTGACGATCTCCACGGCGCCGCCCCACTTCTCCGCGAGCTCCCTCACGATGGCCAGGCCCAGGCCCGAGCCCCCTGGCCGAGCTCCCCTTCCCCGGAAGAAGCGCTCCGTGACCCGGCCCCGGTCGCCCTCGGGGATCCCGGGGCCTCGATCCTGGACCGCGAGGAAGGCCCGCTGGTCTCGCCGCCCCGCCTCCACGGTGATGGGGCCGGGGGCGTAGGCAAGGGCGTTGTCCAGCAGGTTGTCCAGCACCTGGTCGAGGTCGGTGGGGTCGGCCCGGGCCGCCACGGGTTCGGCGCGGACCGCGACGGTGGCGCCCGCCCGCTCGGCCGGCTCGCGCCAGCGCTCCGCCGCCCGGGCCACCGCCTCGCCCACGTCCGCAGGTCCGCCCTGGCCCAGCTCGATCTCGCGGGACAGCAGCAGCAGCCGGTCCACGATGCGGGACAGCCGGTCCGCCTCCCGCTCGGCGGCCTCGAGGGAGCGGCGGACCTGCCCGGAGGGCGCGTCGAGGGCGGCGGACTCCAGGCGGAGCTTCATCCCGGTCAGCGGCGTGCGGAGCTGGTGGGAGGCGTTGGCCACGAACTCCCGCTGCGCCTGGACGGTGCGTTCCAGGCGACTCGCCATCTGGTCGAAGGAACGGGCCAGCTCCTCCACCTCCCGGGCTCCCCCGACGGGCCCCGCCCGGGCCGTGAGGTCGCCGGCGCCCAGGCGTCGGGCCGCGGCCACCAGGCGGCCCATGGGCCGGGCCAGGGACTCGGCGAGGCCGAAGGCGATGAGCAGGCCGGCGGCGAGCCCGGCCAGGCCGACCACCAGCAGTCCGAGGGTCGTGCGCCGGACGCTGGCGGTGACGGCGGCCAGGCCCTGGGTGAGGCGGACCGCCCCGTACAGGCGCCCCTCGTCGATGATGGGGGCGGCGGCCACCATGATGTCCTGACCCAGGTCCTCGCTGTGGCGGATGACGGCGCTTGGCCGCCGGGCCAGGGCGCTGCGGACCTCCGGGCGGCCGGGGGTCGCGTAGGCCTCGCCGAGTCGGCCCGGGCCCTCCGAGTCGGCCACGAGGACGCCGGCGGTGTCCACCACGATGACGCGTCCGTCGATCTGCCGGGCGACGTCGGGGACGAGGGTCCGCTGCAGGTAGCGTCGGCGGTCGGGGGCCATGTTCTCCGCCCCGACGGCCGCGGCGACGCTCTGGGCCTGGACCAGGAGCCTCGTCTCCAGCTCCGCCCGGGCCCGCCGCTGGAGGTTGAGCACGAGGGGCACCTCCAGGGCCACCACCACCGTGAGGAGGATGTAGGTGAAGGCCAGGACCAGCCGCGTTCGGACCTTCGTGGCGCCCTCCTCAGCCGCCTGGGGCGACGTCCTCGGGCGCGGCGAAGCGAAAGCCCACGCCGCGCACGGTCGTGATGTAGCGGGGGCTCGAGGGGTCGTCCTCGAGCTTCTTTCGCAGCCAGGACACGTGGACGTCCAGGGTCTTGGTGGGGCCGAACCAGTGGGGGTCCCAGACCTCGTCCATGATCTCCTCCCGGCGGAGGACCTCTCCGGCCCGGGCCATCAGGAAGTGGAGGAGGTCGAACTCCTTGGCCGCGAGCTCGACGGGCCTGCCGGCCTTCGTGACCGTCCGCGAGGCGGGGTCCAGCCGGATGGCGCCGACCTCGATGGGGCCTCGGCGGGGGGCGCCGCGTCCCCGCCGGAGGATGGCCCGGATGCGGGCCACCAGCTCCCGGGCGGAGAAGGGCTTCACGACGTAGTCGTCGGCGCCGATCTCGAGGCCCACCACCCGGTCCACCTCCTCGCCCCGGGCCGTGAGCATGACGATGGGGACGTCGGACTCCCTGCGGATCTCCCGGCACAGGTCGCGCCCGTCGCCGTCGGGGAGCATGACGTCGAGGAGGACGAGGTCCGGCGCCCGGCGCCGGTAGGCCTCCAGGGCGGCCCCCAGGGTGGGGACGGCCTCGACGGCGAAGCCCTCCCGCTCCAAGTGCTCGGCCAGGGGCTCGGCGATGGTCGGCTCGTCCTCGACGACCAGGACGCGTGGCTTCACGGGCTGATGGTAGC
>CAYVCH010000263.1:0-2959 GCA_964449755.1 uncultured Actinomycetes bacterium | reverse complement strand
TACCAGGGCGAGCCGGGGGCCTTCAGCGAGCAGGCCGTCCTCGCCGTCTTCCCCGACGCCAGCCCCATGCCCTGCGAGACGGTCCGCCTGGTCTTCTCCCGGGTGACGAGCGGGGAGGCGGACTTCGGCGTGGTGCCCCTGGAGAACTCCCAGGCGGGATCCGTGAACGAGACCTACGACCTGCTGCTCCACTCCAGCCTGGTCCGGGTGGTGGGGGAGGTGGTGGTCCGGGTCGACCACGCCCTCCTGGCGCCGCCGGGGGCCCGCCTGGAGGAGATCCGGCGGGTCTACTCTCACTGGCAGGCCCTGGCTCAGAGCGAGGAGTTCCTGGCCGCCCTCCACGTCGAGATGGTGCCGGTCCACGACACGGCCGGGGCGGCCCGGATCGTGGCGGAGGGGGGCCGCACCGACGAGGCGGCGGTGGCGAGCGTCGAGGCGGGAGCCAAGTTCGGCCTGGTGGTCCTGGCCGAGCGGATCCAGACCTACCCCGACAACTTCACGAAGTTCGGCGTCATCGGGACCCGGGACGCCGACCTCGGGGAGCCCAACAAGACCTCCCTCGTCATGGCCGTCCACGACCGGCCGGGGTCCCTGCTGGGGGCCCTGAAGCCCTTCGCCGACCGGGACATCAACCTGGTGAAGCTGGAGTCCCGGCCCCGCCGGGGCAAGCCCTTCGAGTACGTCTTCTACGTGGACGTGGAGCGGGCGGCCACCGACCCCGCCATGGCCGAGGCCCTGGAGGAGGTGCGCCAGCACACCTCGCTGCTCAAGGTCCTCGGGTCCTACCGGGCCTTCCAGGGCGCCGCCTGACCGACGAGCGGCCGGAGCTCGTCCCCCGCCGCACGGTCTGGCGCGAGCCGTCGATTCCAGGGCGCCGCCTGACCGACGAGCGGCCGGACCGAGGAGGGGGAGGGAGCCGGCCCGCCCCCGGCTGGTGGCGCCGGGACAGCCGGATGCCGCAGACTATCCGCGCCGCCCCGGTGGCGGCCCACGGGGAGGAACCGATGAGCCCGTTTCGGCGTCCGCGCCACGCCGCCCGGTCCCGGGTCCCCTTCGCCGTCCCCGCCCTCGCGCTGGTCGTCCTGGTGGCGGGGGTCCTCGGGTGGCGTCTCGCCGAGGGGTCCCGACGGCACGAGGAGGCGAGGCCGGCGCCGGCCCCGCCCTCGCGGCCGAGCCCCGGCCCGGGCGCTTCGCCGGAGGTGAGCCCGCCCCCCAGCCCGGCCGTCGCCGGAACGCCCGGTCCCGTCAACAGGTCCTTCCCCGGCCTGACGACCTTCCGGGGCAACGCCACCCGCACCTACTACGGTGAGGGGCCCGTCCCCACCGACCCCCGGGTGGTCTGGCGCTACCCCCCCTCGGGGGCCATGTGCATGCCGTCGTCGGCGGGGGGGGAGACCAGGGTGTGGTGCGGCACCGGCTGGACGGGGCAGCCCAACGTGATCGAGCACGAGGACGGGACCCTGGAGGTGCGCTTCGGGGCCTACGACGGGCGCTACCACTTCCTGGACGGCCGCACCGGCCGGCCCCGCCGGCCGGACCTGCCCACCGGCGACCTGGCGAAGGGCTCGGCCACCTCCGACCCCGACGGCTACCCGCTGTACTACGGGGGGTCCCGGGACAACCGCCTGCGGGTGATCGCCCTGGACCGGCCGGCGCCCACCGTCCTGTGGTCCCTGGACGCGACGACGAGCGTCCCGAACCCCGTGTGGAACAACGACTGGGACGGGGCGCCCCTCGTCGTCGGCGACTACCTCCTGGAGGGCGGGGAGAACTCCTGGTTCTACGTGGTGCGCCTGAACCGCGGCTACGACCGACGGGGCAGGGTCACCGTGGACCCCGAGGTGGTGGCGGCGGTGCCGGGCTTCGACGACGAGCTGCTCGCGGCCATCGGCGACCACGACGTGTCCATCGAGGGCTCGGTGGCCTTCCACGCCGGGGTCGCCTACTTCGCCAACTCCGGCGGCCTGGTGCAGGGCTGGGACGTCTCGCGGGTCCTGGCCGGGGGCCGGCGGGTGCGCCGCGTCTTCCGCTTCTGGGCCGGGGACGACGTCGACGCCTCGGTGGTCGTGGACGAGGAGGGCTACCTGTACGTCGCCGCCGAGCTGCAGCGGTTCACGGCGCGCTCGGCCGAGGTGGGGCAGCTCATGAAGCTCGACCCCCGCCGCCCCCGGGACCCGCTCGTGTGGTCGCTGCCGGTGGCCGAGCGGGGACCCGACGGCCTGGGAGGGATCTGGGCGACCCCGGCCCTGTACGGGGACATGCTCTACGTGGCGACCCACCACGGCGACCTCCTCGGGGTGAACCGACACACCGGGCGGGTCCGGTGGCGGATCCACCTGCCCGGCCCCACCTGGTCCTCGCCGGTCCCCGTGGACGGCGTGCTCCTCCAGGGCGACTGCGCCGGCGTCCTCCACGCCTACGACCTCTCGAGACCGGACCGCCGGCCCCCCGAGCTGTGGGCCCTCGCCCTGGGGGGCTGCATCGAGTCCACGCCGGCCGTGTGGCGGGGGTGGATCTTCGTGGGGACCCGGGCGGGCGCCGTCTACGGCATCGCCGACCGGCGGGCCGCCTGAGCCCCCCGGCCCCGCCCAGGTGGTCCGCGAGCCCGTGGCCGCCCGGCGGGTCGCCTGCCGGGACCCGTGGAGCCCTCGGCCGGGGGTTCAAGGGACCAGGGTCCCGACCGGCCCGGGACCTTCGCCCCTACCTCGTCGGGGGCTCGGGCCCCAGGGTCCCGTCGTGCCAGCTCGTCGCGGACGCCGGTGGGCGGGGGCCGCCGGGGGAGCGTTGCTGCTGGTGCTGCTCCTCGTCGGCCCCGCGGCGGCGGCCCCCCCGGTCAGGTGGACCCGGACCATCGACGGGGTGGGGCTGGACGACGCCGTCTTCGGCGTGGCCCTTGACGGCCGGGGCAACGTGTACGTGGCGGGGTCCCTGGACACCGAGCCCGCCGATGGCGGCCCCT
>CAYVCH010000262.1:0-2974 GCA_964449755.1 uncultured Actinomycetes bacterium | reverse complement strand
TGACCTCCATGATCCGCGGGGGCGGCGTGGAGATCGAGGTCTCTCCGGGAGCCCTCCACACGGAGGAGATGATCCTCAACATCGGGCCGCAGCACCCCTCCACCCACGGCGTGCTCCGGGTGGTCCTGGAGCTGGACGGCGAGGTCATCACCCGGGCGGAGCCGGTCATCGGCTACATGCACCGGGGGGCGGAGAAGCTCGCGGAGCACCGCGACGCGCGCCAGGTCCTCGTGCTCATGAACCGGCACGACTGGATCTCGGCCTTCAACAACGAGCTGGGCTGGGTGATCGCGGTGGAGCGACTGGCCGGCATCGAGGTACCGGACCGGGCGCAGTGGATTCGGACCATGATGGCCGAGTGGAACCGGATCCTGAACCACCTGATGTTCACCGGCTCCTACCCCCTGGAGCTGGGGGCGATGACACCGATCTTCTACGCCTTCCGGGAGCGGGAGATGATCCAGGACCTCGTGGAGCAGGCCACCGGGGCCCGCATGCATCACTCCTACGCCCGGGTGGGCGGCCTCAAGGACGACCTGCCCCGGGGGTTCCTGAAGCGCTCGGCGGAGGTGCTGGAGGAGGTCCGCAAGCGCCTCCGCGAGTTCGAGACCCTGATCATGGGCAACGAGATCGTCTTCGCCCGCACCAAGGGGGTGGGGGTGATCCCGCCCGAGACGGCCGTCGCCTACGGGTGCTCGGGCCCGATCCTGCAGGGCTCGGGGGTGCCCATGGACCCGCGGAAGGACGAGCCCTACGAGAAGTACGCCGAGGTCGAGTTCGACGTCCCGGTGGGAACGAACGGGGACTGCTACGACCGGCTGTGGGTGCTGGTCCAGCGGATGTGGGAGTCCTGCAAGATCATCGAGCAGTGCCTGGAGAAGGTCCCCGCCGGCCCCTACATCGCCCCGAGGCTGCCGAAGAAGCTCTCCCTGGAGGGCGAGGTCTACGTCCGCACCGAGAACCCCCTGGGCCTCATGGGCTACTACCTGGTGGGCGACGGGGGGAAGACCCCGTACCGACTGAAGATGCGGACCGCCTCCTTCTCGAACGTCTCCGTCCTCCCCGCGGTCCTGCCGGGCCAGCTCGTCCCGGACCTCATCGCCATCCTCGGCTCCATCTTCTTCGTCGTGGGCGACGTCGACCGGTAGGCTTCGGTCGGCCCGACTCCCGGGCTCCCGGTCCCGAGGGCGGCCCGGACCCTGCGGCTACCGCTGGAGGTTGAACCAGCTCCCGCCCGGTCCGGTCCAGCTGATCCCCTCCCCCCAGACGGCGATGGCCTTCCCCCCGCTCGTCACGGCGATCTCCCGGTAGGTAGTCGCCGTAGACCTCGAGGCGTCCGGCCGGACCGTGCGGGGGGGACGTGGATGGTCTCCCGAAGGGCGGAGGCGCCCCGTGCTGTCAGCCTTCAGGGAGGAAGCGCATGCGCTCAGCGTCGAACAACACGCGGCTGCCGTCTGCCAGCGAGACGACGGTGAGGACGAAGCCCTCGGCCGAGGCGATCATCACGGGGCCGGGGATGGGGGTGAGGAAGCCCCCCAAGTCCGTCCTGCCGGTACTCAGGTTCCGTTCGACAATGAACAGAGCGCCTTCCTTCGCGTCGCGGCTCGAGCGGCCCGCGTAGACCCAGACGAAGCGATCTCCGATCCGCCTCCGCCAGAGGTTCTCGAACCGACCGCTCAGATCCCCCGGAAGGTCGTTCGCCTCCTGCTTCCAGAAGATCCCTTCAGGCGGCAGGTCGGCGGCGAAGTCCGGCTTCGGGAGGTCTTCCCGGTCCATCTCCGGCGGGGGCGAGGTGCCCGGCACGGGCGGGGCCGACAGGTCTTCCAGCTCCCGCTCCAGGTCCCCCACCTTCCCCTGCAGGGAGGCTGCCCCCTCGGGGGACAGGCACCAGCCGGGGGGCGGGACCCAGGGCTCGGTCCCATCGGCCCTGGCCAGCATCTCGTTGAACCGGTCCATCAGGGCCTGCTGGACCTCGGGGGCCACACACCCCGGGTCGGCCTCAGGCGCGGCCCGGGCCGAGCCCAGGGCCCCCAGGCCCACGGCCGCAGCCACCACCGCCGCCCGCCGCCAAGGGGACCGGGGCCGGGTCCCTCGACCTCCCATCGCCGTCACCTCCGCGCCTTCACGGGTTCCGCCACCGGATGTCGGTGGAGTGGGGGATGTCCACGATGGTCCTTGGATAGGCGTCCATGCCGTGGGCCTCGCTGTTGATCTGGTTCCAGGCCTGCGTCGGGGTGTTCTCCAGCCCATGGCCCGGAGGACGTCCGTCTCCACCGTGTCCATGTACCAGCCGATCGACGTCTCGGGCTTCGGGCCAGGAGTGGCTGGCCCCGGCCCGCGGGGAGAGCGCAGCCGCAGCGCCCACCGCCAGCACCACCGACGTCGTCGCCGACACCGGGCGCCGCCTCCGCCCGGCCAGCGCCCGCTTGTCCCGAGACCACGCGCGCCGGCCGTACCCTTCCTCGCGGGGGAGACCTAACATGGAACCCGCCGGGAGTCGACCCCCTGATCGGCAGGGGTAGCGCCGCCCCGGAGCCAGTCCTCCGCAGGTCCACCACCTGACGACTGAGGGCACGTACCCTTCCCGAAGCGCGGACCCCGGGAAGGAGGAACGTGCCCGAGCTCCAGCGTAACCGCCCGCGTCCCCTGGCCCAAGCACCCCACCCTCGCCCCCCCTGGAGAAGGCCATCTTCCGGGGCCGGGCCAGGCAGCGGAGGCGAAGACGCTACCTCCTCACCCGGTTCGGGGAGATCCGGTTCTCGAGGTCGCAGACGGTCCGGGAGGGGAGGTACTCCTATCCCCGGGCCGAGGCCTGGAGATCCCCGGCCGCGGCGCCTGCTCTCCCTGGGTGCGGGGAGGGGGGCTCGTCGGGGAAGACCCGGCCCCCATCCTCACCGTCAGCGCAGACGCTACTGCCTGCCAGCCGTCAATCGGCGGGAAGACGGCCTCCTCTCGCCACCCGGAGCCAGGGCGG
>CAYVCH010000261.1:0-3033 GCA_964449755.1 uncultured Actinomycetes bacterium | reverse complement strand
AGCACGGGCTGGAGCTACACCTTCAACCCGCCCTCGTCGGGCAGCTACGGCTTCCAGGTCCGGCCCGTGGACGGGGCCGGGAACCTGGGGTCCTACACGCCCTGGCGCAACTTCACCGTGACCGACTGAAGCGAGGAGGATCGAGGCGAGGTGCCTGACGCCCGCGGGCCGGCCGCCCCCCGGTGGAGGCGGGGGGCCTTCGCCGTGTCCCTGGCGACGCTGCTGGGGAGCGTCGTGGTCGCCCCGCCCGCCCGGGCGGCCTGGTCGCCCCCCTCCTTCCTCCGGTCCATCGGGGGCAGCGGCGAGCCAGGCGTGTACGCCTGGGGCATCCAGTACAACCCGGTCAGCGGGGAGGTCCTCGTCGGCGACTACCTCAACTACCGGATCCGACGGTACGACCTGGACGGCAACGAGCTCGGCTCCTTCTGGCGGACGGGGGCCCGGGGCCAGCCCTACTCCATCGCCGTGGACCCGCGCAACGGGGACATCCTGGTCCCCGAGCTCGCTGACGGCGGTCCCCGGGGGATCATCGCCCGGTACGACCGAAGTGGGAACTTCCTTTCCACCATCTCCCTCCAGGGGATGACCAGCGGCAACCACTACCACGTCTGGATCGCCGTGGACTCCTCGGGCAACATCTACGTCCAGGACGCGCACTACTGGAACAGCGCGTCGAACCCGCCGAAGGTCCGCGTCTTCTCGCCCACCGGCGCCCTGATCCGGAGCTGGGGAACGTGGGGAGCTGACGGCGGGGGGATGGGAATCGGGTACGGGATCGCCCTGGACGCGGACGGCAACGTCTACGTGGCCGACTCCACGAACAAGGAGATCCACGTCTACACCTCCACCGGCACCTGGATCCGGGACATCGGCGGGCCCGGGGACGGCGTCGGGGAGTTCACGAGCGACCTCCGGGGCCTCGCCATCGACCGGGACCGGGGCTTCCTCTACGTGAACGACGCCGACGCGGGAGAGGTGGAGAAGTTCGCCCTCACCGGGGAACCGCTCGGGCACTGGGGGGGCGTGGGGAGCGGCCCGGGGCAGTTCGCCGACGGGGGGCGCCAGCTCACCGTCACTCCCGACGGTGACGTGTGGGACGCCGACTTCGGGAACTGGAGGGTCCTCCGGTTCAGCTCCAGGGGGACCCTGAAGGGGATCTACCCTGACCCCCCCCGCCCTGCGCCGGTGGGGTACTTCTCGCAACCCCGGGGGGTCGCCGTCGACGCCGATACCGGCAACGTGTACGTGGCCGACGCCTGGAACAACCGGTTCGAGCTCTTCGGGCCCGACGGGTCCTTCCTCGGCTCCTGGGGCCAGCGCAGCTCTCGCGCTCCATACGGCTTCGACTACCCTCGGGGGATCGCCTTCGACAACGACGGGGACCGAGTGTGGGTTTTGAACACCCGGGCCCACAACATCCGCCGCTACCAGGCGGACGGGACCTACATCGATACCCTGGGGTCGGAGACGAGGGACTCCTCAGCCCCGGGGTACTTCCGGTGGCCAGTGGCGGCGGACTTCTGGGGCGGCTCCGCGTACGTCGCCGACTACAACTCGGGCGTCGTGAAGCGCCTCGACGCCGGTACCGGGGCGGAGCTGGGCCAGCGCAGCCTGTCGAACAACGGCGTCGCCGTGGACCCCTCCACGGGCTACGTGTACGTGGTCTCGTGGGTGACGGACCGGGTCACGGTCCTGTCGCCCGACCTCTCCACGACCGTGAGGACCTTCGGCAGTCGGGGCTCGGGGGACGGCCAGTTCCAGAACCCCTGGGGGATCACCATCGTGGACGGCGTCGTCTACGTCACGGACACCCAGCTCTCCCGGGTCCAGGCCTTCGACCTCTCCGGGAACTTCCTGGGCAAGTGGGGCGGGTACGGGTCCGGCCCGTACCAGCTCGCGAACCCGGCGGGCATCGCCCACGACGCTGCCGGAAACCTCTACGTCGCCGACTCCGCCAACGACCGGGTGGTCGTGTACTCGACCAGGGAGCCCCGGCCGACGGGGGACAACCGCCGGCCCGCGGTCGCCATCAGCCGGCCGGTGGAGGGAGCCACGGTGCCGGCAGGGGTCGTCTTCCTGGAGGGGGTGGCCACCGACCCCGCACCCTTCGGCGTGGCCAAGGTGGAGGTGGCCGTCCAGGACCTGGAGAGCGGGCTCTGGTGGAACCCGAAGGACGCCACCTGGGGCGCCACCCAGAGCTGGGGCACGGCGGCCCTGGTCGGGACATCCACGACAGACATGGTCTGGTCCTTCGCGTTTGTGGGAGGGGGCTACGACGGCCGCTACCGAGCGACGGCCCGGGCGGTGGACCGTTCCAACATCGCCTCGACGACCCAGCCCGCCGTCTCCTTCTCCACCGGCGACCCGCCCGGGGACCAGCTCCCGCCGTCGGTGTGGCTCACCGCGCCCCCGCGCGACGCCGAACTGCCCCCCGGACCGGTCTCCATCGAGGGCTGGGCCGGGGACAACCTGGGGCTGGCTGCCGTCGAGCTGTCCATCATGGACCGGAACACGAACCGCTGGTTCGACCCGCACGCGGGGACCTTCGTGGGCGGCCCCCGGGTCTGGTTCCCGGCCGACCTGGCGGAGCCGGGGGCTGCGGAGACGGCGTGGAGCTACACGTTCCGCGCCGCCGCCTCGGGGACCGGCTCCTACTTCGCCGCGGCTCGGGCCCTCGACCAGGCCGGGAACCTCAGCGGTGCCGAGGCCTCCACCCGGTTCACCGCGGCGTCGCCCGACGAGGTCCCGCCGGACACCCTCATCAGCGCTCCCCGGGTGGGACAGTCTTTCCCCCTGGGGACGGTGACCATGACGGGCTCGGCCACGGACGACCGGGCCGTGGCGGGGGTGGAGGTGGCCGTGCAGGACGGCGCCACGGGGCAGTGGTGGGACGGGTCCGGGTGGACCGACGCGGAGACCTGGTTGCCCGCGACCCTCTGGTCGCCCGGGGGGACCTCCACGGGCTGGGGCTTCGACTGGGCGGCGCCGGGGGCCGGGAGCTACCTCGTCCGGGCCCGGGCCCGGGACGCCTTC
>CAYVCH010000260.1:0-3038 GCA_964449755.1 uncultured Actinomycetes bacterium | reverse complement strand
CCACAGGCGATACACCCCCAGGGCCTGGGCCCGCCAGCGGGGGCTCGCCAGGTCGCCCACGGCCGCCAGCAGCGCCGGGTAGGCGAGGGCGGTCCCCAGGCCGAAGACCACCGAGGAGGCGGACCAGGCGGTCATCCCGTCCAGGAACACGAAGCCGAGCAGGGCGGCGGCCTGGGTCCACATCCCGGCGGCGATGGGCAGGCGGCGGCCCACCCGGTCCGACAGCGGCCCCGTGGCGAGCTGGCCCACCCCCCACGTCGCGGTGTACAGGCCCGCCAGCAGGCCGATGCGGGGGGCGTCCAGCCCCGCCCCCAGGAACAGGAGGGGGAGCAGGCCCCAGGCCACGGCGTCGGTGGCGTTGTTGACCAGCCCGGCCCGGGACACCGCCGCCAGCCCCGGGTGGCGCAGCGAGCCCAGCGCCAGCACCCTGGCGAATCCGGGCCCGGGCCCCTCGCCTCCCTCCAGCCGCACGTGGTGGTGGGTGTCCCGGGCCAGCAGGGACAGCCCGAACCCGAGCCCCGCCACCGCCAGCCCCAGGAACAGGGGCTCCGGACGCAGCCCGTGCCGGGCCGCCAGGACCCCCGAGGCCCAGGCCGAGAGGGCCACGGCCAGGTAGCCCGCGAACTCGTTCAGGCCGGTGGCAAGGCCGCGCCGCTCGGGCCCCGCCAGGTCGATCTTCATGATCACCGTCATCGACCAGGTCAGCCCCTGGTTCACGCCCAGCAGCACGTTGGCCGCCACCACCCAACCCCAGCTGGGGGCCCACATCAGGAGGAGGGGGACCGGCAGCCCCAGGAGCCAGCCCCCAAGCAGCAGGCGGCGGCGCCCGAGCCGGTCCGCCATCGCTCCCGCGACCAGGTTGGTCACCGCCTTGGCGGCCCCGAAGGCGAGCACGAAGGCGAGGGCCGCCGTGGCCGCCCGCACGCCGAAGACCTGGGCGCCGAGGAGCGGCACGAGGGTGCGTTCCTGCCCGACCAGCGCCCCGACGAGCCCGTTCACCCCCACCAGGAGGGCGAACTGGCCGGCGTTGGCCCGGAGGCCGAGCCGGGGGGCCGCCACGGATCCCGCTCCCACCCCAGGCACATTATTCAACTGTTCGATCAAACACGCAACTCGCGGCGGCCACTTGTCAACGTGGGCGAACGTGTGCATCCTGTGCCTCCGAACTCCATGTTGCCCGCCATGGAAGGGACGCCCGCACCGTGAGGCGCGACGCCTGGATCGCCGGCGGCGTCTGGGTCGCCCTGGCGCTCCTCGGTGAGCTGGTCCTCTGGAACGCCCCGTTCCTGCCCCCCGCCAACGGCCCCTCCGCGGAGGTCGCCGACCAGGCCTTCCGGATCCTCGTGCGGATGGCCGTGCCCGTCTTCGCCTTCGTCGTCGCCGTCCTCCTCGTCGCCGTCCTGCGCTTCCGCTCCCGGGGCGAGCCCACCGAGGACGGCCCCCCCATCCGGGGCCGCCTCCCGGCCTACCTGGGTTGGCTGGGAGTGACGGGGCTGCTGGCCCACACCCTCATCGTCTTCCCCGGCCTCACCCACCTGGGGGAGCTGCGGGCCCTGGCCCGGGAGCCCGGCCAGGACCTCGTGGTCCAGGTCTCCGGTGCCCGGTGGGCCTGGACCGTCACCTACCCCGAGGCCGGCGTGCAGAGCTTCCAGGAGCTCGTGCTGCCCGTCGGCCGTCGGGTCCGCTTCGAGGTGACGAGCGTAGACGTCGTGCACTCGTTCTGGATCCCGGCCTTCCGGGTGAAGATCGACGCCGTGCCCGGCCGCACCACGGTGACCTATGCCAGCCCCGAGGAGGTCGGGGACTTCGCCACCGACTCGGGCCTGCGCCTCCAGTGCGCCGAGCTCTGCGGCCTGGGCCACGCCACCATGCGCCTGCCGGTCCGGGTGGTGGACCCGGCCGAGTTCGACGCCTGGCTGCAAGACCAGGCCGCGGCCGCCGCGGAGCCCGCCGCCTGCCGGCCCTCCGGCACCGAGCTGCGCATCGTCGTCGAGGCCATCGCCTTCGACACGAACTGCCTGGCCGCCCCGGCCGACACCCCCTTCACCGTCGAGGTGGAGAACCGCGACGCCGGCGTCCCCCACAACCTCGTCATCGCCGCCGACGAGGACTTCACCGAGGTCCTCTTCGCCGGCGAGACCTTCAACGGCGTCGAGACCCGCACGTACCGCGTCCCGGCCCTGCCCGCCGGCACCTACCACTTCCGCTGCAGCATCCACCCCATCCCCGCGATGTCGGGGACCCTCGTCGTCGGCGGAGGAGGTGACTGACCGGATGCGACCGCTCCTGCGGGGCCTCGCCTGGGGAGCCGTCGGGTTCGGCCTCGGGGCGGGCGGCGCCGCCCTCGCCCAGACCCTGGCCGGACGGGACGTCGGGGCCCCGGTGGTCCTGGTCTTCGGCTACGTCCTCGGCCTGGCCGGCTGGCTCCTCGGGGTCGGGGTCTGGCCCGCCTGGGCCCGGGAGTGGCTGGGGCTCCCCACCCGGAGCGAGGAGGTGGAGGGCTGGCCACGGTACCTGCGGTTCACCACCGACCACAAGGTCATCGGCGTGCAGTACCTCGTGACCTTCGTCGTGGTGTTCCTGTTGGCCGGCCTCCTCGCCATGCTCATCCGCTTCGAGCTGCTCACCCCCGGACCCACCCTCGCTCCCAACACCTACAACCAGGTGATGAGCCTCCACGGGATCCTCATGATCGCCGTGGCCGTGGCGGCCGTCATCGGCGGCCTCGGGAACTACGTCGTGCCCCTCATGATCGGCGCCCCCGACATGGCCTTCCCCCGCCTGAACGCCCTGTCCTACTGGCTGGTGCCCCCCGTGGCGGCGCTCCTGCTGGCCGCCCCCTTCGCGGGGGGCTGGGACTCGGGCTGGACGGCCTACCCGCCGCTGTCGGAGGTGAACGCCCCGGGCCAGGTCCTGTTCGTCCTGGCCATCATCACCTTCGGGCTGTCCTCGATCCTGGGGGCCATCAACTTCCTCACCACCGTCACCACCATGCGGGCCCCGGGGATGACCTGGGGGAGGCTCCCCATCTTCGTGTG
>CAYVCH010000259.1:0-3063 GCA_964449755.1 uncultured Actinomycetes bacterium | reverse complement strand
CGGGGCCGCCCTCCCGGTACCGGCGGAGCCGCTCCCCCCGTGCGCGGCCGCCGGCCGTCTCCCCTACTTGCGCTCGCTCACGCAGAGGGTGAAGGACTCGTCACCGAGCCGGATGCGCGCGCAGGTCCCCGAGGCCGACACCAGGCGGAAGCCATCGGCGAAGCCCTCACCCTCTTCCACGGTGTAGACGGTGCCGTCCACCTCCACCGGCGCCATGTCCGCGCCCTCCCGCGTGAAGACGTCGAGCAGCACGACGGTGTGGCCGCCCACCGTCCGGCTGGCCCCGGCGCCGGGGGTCGTGGGGGTCCGCGTGGGCGAGGGCGTCCCCGTGGGCGAGGGGCTGGCCGTCACGAAGACCGCCGGGGTGGCGAAGGGGTCGCGCCCGGAGAACTCGAGCACGGGCGCCGGGCTCCGGCCCGGGGCCGGGCTCGCCGTCGGCGAGACCGTCGGAGTCGACCGGGCCGGCGGGGCCGCCGCCTCCTCCCCGCCGGGGAGCACCCGGGCCACCAGGAAGAGCAGGAGGGCCGCCCCCGCCACGGCACCGAGGATCACCAGGGCGCGACGGTCTCGGGGGGACAGGGGCATGCGAGCTCACGCCCCTCCGGCCGCCTGAGCGCCCTCGGTGGGACCCGGGATGGACCCGGGACCCGCGGAGACGTCGGTCGTGTAGAACTCCACCGCGAGCTGCATGGACAGCCCGCCGGCCTCGCCGGTCGCCGGCGAGATCGTCATGGTGATCACCTTCACGGCCCTGGGCAGGGTCTCCAGCCGGTAGAGGAACTCCGACAGGGAGAAGTAGGAGCCCGTCACGGTGATCTGGGCGGGCACGATCGAGAAGCCCCCTGCCTCGTCGGCCGTGGGCGCCCCCGGGGCCACCGAGAAGAAGTCCACGGCCGCCCGGTCGGCCGCCCGGGCCAGCAGCCGGATCATGCCCGGCAGGTCGGCGGTGGGCGGCACCTGGGCCTCGAGCTCCTCGATCGCGCGCCGGACCTCGCCGGCCCGCTGCCTGGCCTCCTCCAGGCTGGCCAGCCGGTTCCGCAGCGTCTGCTCCTGGGCCCGGGCCTCTTCCAGCCCCTCTCGGGCTTCGCGGACCTGACCCATCTTGGGCAGGACCAGCAGGGCCACGCCGAGGACGGCGACGAGGACGGACGCCCCGGCAGCCAGCAGGGGCCCCCGCCGCCTCACAGCCGCCCTCCCCGGCGGGTCAGGGCCTCCCGGGAGAGGTCGACGCCACTGGAGAAGTGGTACTGGCCGCTGAGGGCCGCCGTCTCCTGAGCGTTGGACGCCCACGGGTTGACCCAGCCCCGAACCTGCTCCAGGCGCGTGAGCCAGGTCGCGAGCGTGTCGATGTCCGCCACGAAGCCGGTGAAGGACATGCTGCCCACGAGGGGCGTGGGCTCCTCCGCGCCCTCGGCGGGCGCGACGGTGGGGGCGGTGATCTGGGCCGTCAGGTCGGTGAGGTAGGCGTTGGAGGGGATGATGCGGGACAGGTCCAGGAGGGCCTCCGAGAAGGAGACCTCGTTCGCGAACACCGTGTCGAGCAGCTCACGCCTGGCCCGCAGCTCCTCCTGGAGGTCGGCGAAGCGCTGCAGGTCGGCGATCTCCGACTCGAGCTGCCGGTTGAGCTCCTCCTGGGCCCGCAGGTCCGCGGTCACGCGCGAGAGGTTCAGCACCTGGACCACGTAGAGGAAGCCGACGACGGCGGCCACCCCCACGCCCGCCAGGGCGACCACGGCCGTCACGCGGCGGGCCCGCTGCCGCTCCTTGATCTCGGGGGGAAGCAGGTTGACCTGGCTCATCCCGCCCTCCCTGGAAGCGCCAGGCCCACGGCCACCGCCAGGACGGGCTCGGCCTCGGTCACGGCCTCTTCCGAGAGGTCGAGGCGGATCTGCACCCGCCGGAAGGGGTGCCCCCGCTCCACGGTGGCGGGGATCCGCTCCCGGAGCAGCTCCAGGAAGCCCTCCAGCTTGGAGCCACCGCCGGTCACCAGGACCCGGCCCACCCGGGCGCCCTGGGTCTGGGCGGCGTAGAACTCCAGGGAGGAGCGGATCTCGTCCACGAAGCTGGCGGCCCGAGCCATGGCCACCCGCCGGACCTCCTCGGGGTCGGGGCCGCCCTCCACCGACTGGCCGCGCTTGGCGCGCTCCGCCACCTCCTCGTCCACGCCCAGGCCCCGGGCGATGGCCTGGGTGATGTCGTGGCCCCCCGCGGGGAGGAACCGCACGAAGCGCGTGGCCCGGTGGTCGTGGACGCAGATGTTCGTCACGTGGGCCCCCACGTCCACGACGGCCTCGTCCCCGCCGGCCTCGAGGTCGAGCCCGCCCTCCAGTGAGCCCACCGAGCGCACCAGAGCGAAGGGCACCAGGTCGATGGCGACGGGCTCCAGCCGCGCCACCTCGGCGGCTCGGACCACCGCGTCGATCATCACCTTCTGGGCGGCGACGAGGATGAGGCGGACCATCCGGCGGCCTTCCTGCTCGTGCTCCCCCAGCAGGTCGTAGTCGAGGACCGCGTCGTCCACCGCCATGGGGATGAACTCCTGCACCTGGAAGCCCAGGGCACTCCGCAGCTCCCGCTCCGGGAGCCAGGGAAGGGAGACCTCGCGCACCACGCAACGCTGGTTCCCCACGCCCAGGATCACCCGCTTCGATCGGAACCCCGCCCGTTGCCACAGCTCCCGCAGGGCGTCGCCCACCGCCTCGGGCTGGCGGACCTCCCCGTCCTCCACCGCCCCCGTGCGGACCGGAACCTGGGCCGCGCGTACCAGCGCCGGGACGTCCCCCGCCAACGACAGCTCGGCCGCGCGGACCGCCGTGGACCCCACGTCGACGCCGATCCGGCCCCGGCTCACCGCCCCTCTTCCTCCACCTTGACCGAGCGCTCCGACAGGTACCGGTCCAGCTCCGACTCCCGGATGCGGTAGTTCTTCCCCACCCGGATCGCGGCCAGCTGCCCGCTCTTGATGAGCCGGTAGACCGTCATGTTGGACACTCGCATCGTGGCGGCCACCTCCCCCACGGTCAGAAGGCGATCACCCACGAACGGTCGCCGCTTCCCCATCTG
>CAYVCH010000258.1:0-3086 GCA_964449755.1 uncultured Actinomycetes bacterium | reverse complement strand
CGCTGGGAGGGCTCACCCCGATGCAGGTCCTTGTCAACGACGTGGGTGGGAACCAGAGCTAGCTAGACGGCAAAGCGGATGTGGAGGACGTCGCCGTCCCGGACGACGTAGTCCCGACCCTCCAGGCGGACCAGGCCCCGGTGGCGGGCCTCCTCGAAGCTCCCGGCGGCCACCAGGTCGTCGAAGGCGATGACCTCGGCGCGGATGAACCCGCGCTGCATGTCGGTGTGGATCACCCCCGCGGCGTCGGAGGCGGTGAGACCGCGCCGCAGCTGCCACGCGCGGGCCTCGTCGTTGGCGGTGAGGAACGTGACCAGGTCGAGGGCCCGGTAGCAGGCGCGGACCACCGCCTCGGCCCCGGGCTCGGGGACCCCGAAGGCCTGGAGCAGCGCCCGGGCCTCCTCCCCCGGCAGGTCCGCGGCCTCGGCCTCCAGCTCGGCGTAGACGCCCACGGCCTCCTGGGGCAGACCGGGGGGCAGCGCCGACCCCTCCGCCAGGTTGGCCACGACCACCTCGGGCTTCAGCGTGAGGGGCCCGAGGGCCCGCAGGTGCCGGTGGGCCTCCTCGTCCAGGGCGGCGTCCCGCAGGGGGACCTCGGCGGCCAGGGCCTCGTGGGCGCGCTCCAGGGCCTCCACCTCCTGCGATGGCGACCTGCCGCTGCGAGCCCGCCGGCGGGCCTTCTCGAGGGCGGGCTCGATGACGGCCAGGTCCGCCACCAGGAGGTCGTCCCGTACCTCGGACAGGTCCCGGACGGGGTCGGGGTCAGGACCGAAGCTGCGGAGGACGACGCAGAGGGCGTCGACCTCACGGAGGGCGCCCAGGGCGTGGGCGCTTTTCGTCCCCCCGGGCTCGTCCAGGAAGCGGAGGTGGGCGGGGGCGGTCCTGGAGGAGCCGGCCAGGCGGGCGAGGACCGGCAGGCGCGGGTCGGGGACCGAGACGACGGCCCGGTTCTCCCGTCCGCCGGCGGCCCCGTGGCGGGTGAGGGCGGTGAAGAGCGTGGACTTGCCCGAGAAGGGCAGGCCCACGAGGCCGACGTCCTTCACGTGCCCAGTCTAGGGAGGTGGGGGGCGGCTCGCCCGCGAGGGGCCCGGAGGGCGGGGTTCGGCCCCGCCCTCCGGCGCCTGTGGATCAGGCGGCCTTCGTCTCCCAGAAGATCTTCGCGATCTCGTCGATGGCGTCCAGAAGCCGCTGGCCCTGGGCCGGGTCCTGGGACTTCTTGGCGAGGCCGGCCTCCTTGGTGGCCTTCCAGAACAGCTCGTGGAGCTGCGGGTACTTCTCCAGGTGCTCCGGCTTGAAGTAGTCGGTCCAGAGCACCCACAGGTGCTCCTTCACCATGTTGGCCCGCTCCTCCTTGATCTGGAGGCAGCGGGCCCGGTAGTCCTCCACCGTCTCCCCGGCGGTCTTGAACTTGTCGGCTGCCTGGTAGCGCTCCTGGATCGCCTTGACCGACTCGGCCTCGATGCGGGCCTGCGCCGGGTCGTACACGCCGCAGGGCAGGTCGCAGTGGGCGTGGACGGTGCGCGAGGGCCTGAGCAAAGCTACGAGCGTGTCGAGCATGCTCCCTCCTCCTCTCCGGTCGTCGGCGAAAACCTACCACCCGCGTCGGAAACGGGGGAAGGTGCCGGTCCTCCTGGTCGCCCTGGCGGCCCTGGGGGCCGGGTGGGCGAGGTGGCGGCCCTTCCGGGTCGAGGTCCGGGGGTGGAGCATGGCGCCGGCCCTGGCCGACGGGGACTGGGCCCTGGCCGTGCGGGGGGGTCCCCGCCGGGGGGCCGTGGTCGTGCTCGAGGACCCCCGCCGGCCGGGGGTGGAGCTGGTGAAGCGAGTGGTGGCGGGGCCCGGAGACGTGGCCCCCGACGGCCAGGTCCTCGGTCCCGACGCGTGGTGGGTGGAGGGGGACGGTGCCGGCTCCACCGACAGCCGGGACTTCGGCCCGGTGGCCGGGGCGGCGGTGCGTGGCCGGGTCGTGCTCGTGTGGTGGCCGCGACTCCGAGGACCGGGGGGTCGGGACCATTCCCGGTGAGGCAGCCGCCGGCGGGGCGTCCCCGGGGAATGTCGGCCCGCCGCCGGTGGTTGTGACGGCGCGGGGCCCGCGGGCTCCCTTGCGACAAATTCAATTGGAAGGGTAGGATTTAGCCGGTGATCAGGACACGCTGTGCCGGGCTCGTGGGCGCGATGATCCCCTGTCGCTGCTGCTGTCCCCCGGTGCCTGCGGGCGGCGCGGCCCTGGCCGGCCGCCGGTAGGCACCTCGCCCCGCCCCCACGCCGATTCCCGACGAATCGAGGAGGACGTCATGGCGCTGTTCGTCGTCAAGCACCAGCACCCCGCCGAGGCCTGCCCCGCGGGTGACCCCCAGGTCGGACCCATGCTGGCCCAGCACGTCTCGAAGCCGAGCGCCGAGCAGCACGGGCTCACCCTCATCGGGGAGGGTGTGATCAACGGGGGCCACACCCTCTACGCGATCCTGGAGGGCGCCGACCAAGCCGACGTGGAGCGGTACATGGCCCCCTTCACGCGGTTCGGGACCGTGGACGTCCTGGAGGCCTCCCACTGCGAGGAGGTCGTGAAGCGTGCCTCGTGCTGAGGGGGCCGGGGGCGCCGCGGGGGTTCCCAAGGGCCCCGTCCGGGCGTAGCCGGGGCGGAAGGCGCCGGGGCCGGGCCCCGAGGGCGGAGGGACCGGCCTGGGTGCCCAACGGGGGACGCGGGTGGCCTGGCGATCCCGCGAGAGGGAGGTGATTGGCCCCGATCCCCAGGCCACCGTCCGGGACACCATCCTGCCCGAGGAGGCCAAGCGTCTGCCGGAGGAGCTCGCCTCCTACCTCCCCTCCCTCCGAGCTCGGGCACGTGGTCGTCCTCCTCGCTCCGGTCATCGAGCGGGCCCTCCCTGCCCCTTCCCTTCGGGTGTGGGATCTCCAGGACGGACTGGCCCAGGGGCGACGCTACGCTCCGACCACCGCCCCCTCCTCCGCCGCGGCCACCGGGGGTAGGATGGAGGTCGCGATGGCGCGGTACGACCCCGAGACGGCGCTCATCGTCGTCGACGTCCAGAACGACTTCGCCCACCCCGACGGCAGCCTCTACGTGAAGG
>CAYVCH010000257.1:0-3119 GCA_964449755.1 uncultured Actinomycetes bacterium | reverse complement strand
AAGCCCCCGCCCGGACCTCGCCAGCGCTCCGCAGGCCGGCGGTGGCCGCACCCAGGCCCTCCCGACCGCCGCCCGCCACGCCGCCCGGCCGGATCGCCGCGACCCGTCACGGCGCGGCGGAGCGCCATTCCCCGGCCCCGGAGACGCCCGGCCACCGGGACGCCGCCGCCTCAGAGTCCTCCCCTCGAGCGCCCCTGTCAAGGGGACGTACCGGACCGTACCGCGACACCCCCGACGTCCCCGCCCCCGCGGGCCCCGGGGAAGTCGGCCGGTCCCGCGACCCCGCGCCCTCCAGACCGACCCGGGTCACCGCGGGGCCTCCCCGGCCCCGAGCACCTCCCGCATCCCCTGCATGTCGCGGAAGAGATCCCGCATCTCGGCGCGGATGCGGGCAATCCGGGGGTCGCCGAACAGGTGGCGGGGGCGCGGGAGGTCCAGCTCGATGGTGCGGAGGACGCGCGTCGGCTTGTCCGAGATGATGATGACGCGGTCCGCCAGGTAGAGGGCCTCGTCCAGGTCGTGGGTGACGAAGAGGATGGTCTTGCCCGTGGACTGCCAGATCCGGATCACCTCGTCCCGCAGCCGCTCCCGGGTGTTGATGTCCAGGGCCGAGAGCGGCTCGTCCATGAGGATGATCTCGGGCTCGACCGCCAGGGCCCGGGCCAGGGCCACCCGCTGGCGCTCGCCCCCCGAGAGCTGGCCCGGGAACTTGGCGGCGTCCGCGGCGAGCCCGACCATGGCGAGGTAGTGACGCGCCCGGGCCTCCATCTCGGCCCGGTCCCCACCGTCAGCGCGCAGCTCTATGCCCAGCACGACGTTGTCCAGGGCCGTGCGCCAGGGGAGCAGCCTCGGGCTCTGAAAGACGAAGGCCAGCCGGCGCCACCCCTCCTCCGGCGACCCACCCAGGACGCGGACGGTTCCGCTCGTGCTCCGGAGGAGCCCCCCGATGATCCGGAGGGTGGTGGACTTGCCGGAGCCGGAGGGTCCCAGCAGGCAGAGGAACTCCCCCCGCCGGACCGAGAAGCTCACCCCGTCCAGGACGAGCTGTCCCCCGAGGATGCTCCGGACGTCGCGGAACTCGATGGCCGCCGGGGCCGCGCTCACAGGGCGGGGGCCTCCTGGACGCGGAGGTGGCGAAGGACCCGCCGCTCGATCCGGTCGAAGACCAGGCGCTCCATCCCCGCGACCAGGACGATGATGGCGCAGATGGTGGCGAAGACCATCGGCATGTCGTAGTGCTGCCGGGCCTGCTCCAGGAGGTAGCCGAGGCCGGTGCTGGCCCCGAACAGCTCGGCGATCAGGGACACCTTCCAGCCCACCCCGTAGGAGATCCGGAGGGCCGAGAAGATGTAGGGGAAGAGGAGGGGGAGGACCACCTTCCGGAGGACCCGGCCGCGCCGCCGCGCGAAGCTGGCGGCCATCTCCAGCAGCTCCGGGTCCAGGTTCTTGATCCCCTCCCACATGTTGATCATGCAGAAGGGGAGGAGGATCGCCGTCTCCACGAACAGCACCGTCTGGTCGCTGACCCCGAACCAGATCACCGCCAGGATCGCCCACCCGAGGGAGGGGAAGGAGTTGAAGAAGGGGGTCAAGCGGTTGCCCACCAGGAGCCCGAGGACCGGCAGGTAGCGGGCGGCCAGGACGAGCGCGCTCCCGATCCCGAGGGCCAGGAGGACCGAGGCCAGCACACGCCCCAGCGAGATGGCGGTGTGCAGGACGAGGCCGGGGTCGAGGAACAGGCGGAGGGCGAGGGTGAGGACCTGGACGGGATTGGGCAGGACGAACTCGGGGAGGCGGAGGGAGCTGACGTGCCAGAGCGCCAGGACCCCGAGGAGGACGCCGTCAGCCACCAGGCGGGGGCGCGCGTCCCGCCAGAAGCGCCCGGCGCGACGCCGGCTCCCCACGGGGACCTGGCTGGCCTCCGCGCCCCGACTCACAGGCAGGGCCCCGGGCCACCCCCGGGCTCACGGCCGGGGTGTCCCGCGCGCGATCCGGGGCGCTACCGGGGCACGCCCTCCCACCAGACGAAGTCGTGGACGTTGGGGACGCCCTTGAGGTCCCCCAGCTCGTGGGTCAACTCCCACATCTTCTGGACCCCCCGGGCCAGGTCCGCGGTCATCGTGGCCGGGAACTCGTACTGGTGGGCGAACCAGTCCCGGAGGAACTCCGCCGAGGCCCCGTGCTTCTTCGCCACCGCCTCCCAGACCTCGGGACGCGTCCGGGCGTACTCCATGGAGGCCCGGAGGACCCGGTTGAACTCCTTGATGGCCGCCCCCTTCTTCTCCAGGGTCTCGGGGTAGGTGACCATCAGGGCCGTGACGGGACGGGCCCCGACGGTCTCCACGAAGTCCCGGATGGTGTTCTGGAGGATCCGGTAGCCCGGGTCGCGCCGGAGCCGGTAGGCGGGAGTATGGTAGAGGTACGCGGCGTCGATCTTCCCCTGCGCCAGGAGCCCGGGGATGACGTCCCGGGGGATCTGCTCCAGCCGGACGTCGCCGCCCTTGAGGGCCATGTTCAGGCCGTACTTCTTCTGGAGCGAGACCCGCATGTACGTGGTCACCGTGGCCCCTAGCGCCTCCACCGCCAGGCCGCGCCCCTTGAGGTCGGCGGGGGTCTTCAGCGGCGAGTCGTGCCGGACGAAGATGACGGCAGCCTCGTCCTTGGCCTGGAGCGCGACCGAGAGGATCTTGAGCTGGACCCCCCGTTCCGCCAGCTTCGGGACCGCCACCACCGCCGTCTGGACCACGTCGAACTGCCGGGTCCCGGTCGCCTGGATCAGGGCGGGGATGTTCAGGGCGCGGGTCTCCACCTCGATGAGGTCCGACGGGATGATCCGCTCCTCGAGGGCGTAAAAGACCGCCCGGTGGGAGTCCTCGTCCAGGTAGGCGACCGTGATCTTCTCCTTCCCCACCGCCAGGGCCGGAAGGGCCAGGCACCCTGCCAGGATCAGGCTGATGGCTCGCACCTGCATGTCCCTCCCCCTTTCCCGGGCGGACCGCCCGTGAGCAGTCCGCCGCGCCTCCACGGGCTCCTCTGAGGCCGCCGACGAGTCGCCGCCCCGCCCGCACCGGCCGCGCCCCCCCGCGGGTCCCGCGCGGTCGGCCGCCCCCGGCCTCGCT
>CAYVCH010000256.1:0-3267 GCA_964449755.1 uncultured Actinomycetes bacterium | reverse complement strand
CAACCACCCCGACTTCGTGCAGCCGGCCCGCAGCATGTCGATGATCGGCGGCTAGGCGGCCGGGGTTCCGGCCAGGGCCCGGAAGGAGGCCCGGAGGCCCTCCTCCCCCACCTCTCCCTCCACGGCCTGCTGCACGACCCCGTCGGCGCCCACGTAGTAAACGGTCGGGAACCCCCGGATCCCCAGGGCCGCCGCCAGGGTCCCCGCCTGGTCGTCCACGGCGGTGGGGAAGGAGAGCCCGTGCTCCTCGAGAAAGGCCCCGGGGTCGGGGCCGGGACGGTCGCCGATGGCGGTCACCACCGAGACCACCCGGACCCCGGGGAAGTCCCTCGCCACCCGCCCCAACACCGGCAGCTCGGACTGGCAGTGGGGACACCAGGGGGCCCACACGACGAGCACGGTCGGGCCGGTCGCCTCCTCGTGCCACACCACACGCCCCCCGCCCAGACCGGGAGCCGAGAAGTCGGGCACGGCCTCGCCGGCGGACAGCGGCGCCGTCCTGGCTGGTCCGCCCGCCTCCACCTCGGCCGGGGCCGCCGGACCCGCCCCGCCCTCCCCACCGCCCACCACGACCAGGGCCACCACGCCGGCCAGGGCCGCCGCCGAGAGGCCGTAGGCCAGGCGGCGCCGCAGGGCCCGACGCCGCCCGGCGGCCCTGCGCTCAGCCGCCGAGGCTCGGGGGCGCTTCCGGCCGCCCACCTTCCTCCTCCTGCAAGTACCGGTCCACCTGCAGCGGCCCCCGCGGCCGCCGCCAGATCCAGAGGCCGGCCGCCAGGACGGGGAGGTCCCGGAGGATGTCCCACCAGCTCACGCCATCCCCGGGACCGCCCCCGCCGAAGCAGCCGCACTCGATGGCCAGGCCCCGGGCCTTGGCCTGTCCCATGGCCCCCAGGTAGACGAGGGCGAGGCCCGCCGTCGCCGCCCCGGCGAAGGGCAGGAAGAGCCCCGCCAGGAGGAGCGCGGCCACCGCCATCTCTACCCAGGGCAGGACCGTGGCCACCGGGGTGACCAGGGCCCGGGGGAGCACGTCGTAGGCGTCCACGGCCAGGACGGCCGTCTGCCGGTCGGCTGCCTTCGCCAGGCCGGACCAGAGCAGGAGGGCCGCCGGCCCGAGGCGGGCCACGAGGTGCAGCGCCCCGCGAAGGGTCCCCCGGGACATCGCCCCCATGATAGATAGGCGGGGGCTCCGGCGTCTCGCCCCGGGCCTTCGGCCCCCGGCCTCCGGGACTCCCGCCCGCCACCACCGCTCAGGGGCGCCGGCCCACCACGACCCGGGTCACGCCCAGGGCCCGGTCCCGGGTGCTCCGGACCTGCCGGAACCCCCGGCGCCGGAGCAGCCCGGCCACGGCCCGGGCCCGGTCCGGGCTGACCTCCACCAGCAGCCAGCCGCCCCGCCGCAGCCACGTCGGAGCCTCCTCCACCGCCCGCCCCGCCAGGGCCAGCCCGTGGGGGCTCCGGTCGGTGAGGCTGTGCACCGGCTCGAACCGTCGGACCTCGTCGGGGAGTCGGCGCACCTCGCCGCGGGGCACGTACGGCGGGTGCAAGGTGATCACGTCCACCGCCTGGGCCAGTCGCGCCGGCAGAGGCCGGTAGAGGTCCCCCAGACGGAAGTGGACCCGGAGGCCCAGCCTCCGGGCGTTGCGCCTGGCCTGGGCCACCGCCACGGGCGAGACGTCGGTGCCGTAGACCTCGGCCGCCGGCACCTCACTGGCGACGGCCAGGGCCACCGGCCCCACCCCGGTGGCGAGGTCGACGGCCACCGGCCGGTGACGTGCCCGAAGTCGCCGGATTGCCTGCTCGGCCAGGAACTCCGTGGAGTCCCTGGGCACGAAGACCCCGGGCCGCACCCCGAGGTGCAGGCCCCGGAAGGCCGCGTAGCCCTTGATGAGGGCCACCGGCTCCCCGGCGAGGCGCCGGGCCACCAGGCGGAGGAACCGCCGACGGGCCGCCGCCGGAACGTCGTCGTCGGGGTCCGGCTCTTCCCTCCCCAGGACGTGGGCGAGCAGGTCCTCGGCCTCGATCCGCTCCCGGCCCCGCTGCCAGTGGTCGATGGCGGGGGAGGCTCGCAGGAGTCCGACGGCGTGGTCGAGGAGGTCGCCGGCCTTCACGGCCGGCATGGTACCGGCGGCCGTAGAATCCAGACGGCATGACAGGAAGGCCCAGCGGCACCAGGCCCGGGGAGGAGGTCCGGCTCACCGGGGACCGCCTCATCGTGAGGGCCCCGGAGAACGGGGAGCGGCGGTCCCGGGGCGGCCTGCTCATCCCGGCGACCGCGGCCCAGGCTCCGAAGCGCCTGGTCTGGGCCGAGGTCGTCCTGGTCGGCCCCGACGTGCGCAACGTGAAGGTGGGCGACCGGATCCTGTTCCTGCCCCAGGCGGGCCTGGAGGCCGAGCTGGACGGTGAGGAGTACCTGCTCCTGCGCGAGCGCGACGTGCAGGCGGTGGCCTCGACCCTGAACGGCCGGGATCGCCAGCCCGGCCAGTACCTGTAGCCGGTCGGTCACCCCGGGAGGAAGGCGAGCCGCACCCGGCGGCGGTTGTTCTCCCGGTTCGGGTCCACGACGACGACCCGCTGCCAGGTGCCGAGGACGAGGCGTCCCCCCTCCACCGGCAGCACGAGGGAGGGGGGCACGAGGACGGGGAGCAGGTGGTCGCCGCCGTGGCCCACGGGGCCGTGCCGGTGGACGTAGCGGTCCTCCCGCGGCAGGAGCCGCCCCACGAGGTCCTCGAGGTCCTCCTCGGAGCCGGCCCCGGTCTCCATGAGGGCCAGCCCGGCGGTGGCGTGGGGCAGGAACACGTGCACGAGGCCGTCGCCGCCGACCTCGGTCGCGAAGACCCGGACCCGCTCGGTGATGTCCACCACCAGCCGGCCCCGCGTGTCCAGCTCCAGCTCGCTCACCCTCACCCGGAACCCCCTTCCCGGTCGGGGCGAGTGTTCCATCCGGCCTCCCGCGCCTCAACGCCCATCCCGGGCCGTCCGCTAGGCTTTGGGACGCCCCGCGAGACGAGCGAGGAGGTGGACCCGGTGGAGATCGATCCCGTCTGCGGCATGGAGGTGGACCCCCAGGGCGCGGCCGGCTCCTACGAGTACGGGGGCAAGACCTACTACTTCTGCTCCACGGGCTGTCTGGAGGACTTCAAGGAGGACCCCGCCTCCTACGTGCGGTAGCGGCCGCCCAGCCTCTCGCGCGATCCCGGACGCCACGGGTCGGGACACGGTCGCCCGGCCTTGACGAGGTCCGTCCCGGCGTGTATCCTATCGGCCGAA
>CAYVCH010000255.1:0-3277 GCA_964449755.1 uncultured Actinomycetes bacterium | reverse complement strand
CCAGGTCCTCCGGCGAGAACGCCCCCTCCTTCAGGGAGAAGAAGGACCGGACCTCCAGGTGGACGAAGGGGAAAGCCATGGCGTCGCCGGGGACCGCTCACCCTCCCCCCCGCGCGAGCTCGACGGGGTCGAACCGGACCAGCCCGGGCACCCGGGCGGCGGAGACGATCCCCTCGAGGCCGTGGGTGAGCACGGCCGCGCGGATCGCGTCCCGGGGGGAGAGGCGCGGGTGCGCGCCCACGACGTCGACCGCCTCCTCGATCTCCCTCCTCGAGATCGGGAACGGGTCAGGGAAGAGGGCGAGGACGTCCATCTGCTCGAACACCTGTTCGAGCACAAGATACCTCCCGCCCCTCCAGCCCGTCAACCCCCTCGGGCGGCTCGGGCCGGCGCGTTCTCGGGACGAGGGCGGAGGCCCTCCTAGTGGGGGAGGATCCGGCGGCGCTCCTCCAGGGGCCTGGCGTTGAAGGCCTCGATCCAGGCGTCCACCGCCTCCTGGCTGGTGAGGTCCACCCCGTCGGCCCGCATGGCCAGGACCAGGGACTTGGCCGGCCCGAAGCGCCCGGGGTCCCGGACGGCCCGGCGGAACTCCCGCCGGCAGGCCCTCACCGCCCGCAGGGTCTCCTCCACCAGGTGGGCGGGGAGCCCCCGCCGGCGGCCCGCATAGCGCACCCAGGCGCCCAGGACCTCCGGGACCCGCCGCGCGACCCGGCGGTCCTGGATCACCTTCCGGGGGTACCAGTCGCAGAGGTAGAGCTCCACGACGGCGGGGCTCCACCGCAAGGGGTCGCCGGTCCCGTAGTCGCAGCCGTAGTCCACGATGGTCTCGGCGACGTCTTCGGCGGCGGCAAGTCCCTTCGCCTCGGCGGAGGCCAGGAAGTCAGCGACGAGCTCCGCCCGATCCTCGGGGCAGAGCGGGGCCGGGGTCGGCTCCTCCCACCCCCCGGGCAGTGACCGCATCCGGCTCGCGAGGAGGGCCCGGGCCCTGCGGTAGCCCTCGTTGACCGGGGGATCCAGGTGCCCGTCCGCCCGGCCGATGCCGGCCAGCACCCGCCCCGCCACCTCGGCGGCCCCGATGGGCTGGATGGAGAACTCGGGGTCGCCCCGCCAGGCCTCCACCCCACGGCCACCGTCCCTGCCCACCAGGGCGCCCCTCGCGATCCCGCCCAGGTTGTGGTCGATGAGGACGCCGAGCAGGTGGGGCTCGAAGCCCTGGTGGCGGAAGGAGGCGAGGACGACCTCCCCATCGCCGTAGGCATGGCCGACCCGCCAGCCCTCCAGGAACTCCGCCCGTCCCACCTGGCCGGCCCAGGGCGGCTCCGGGACCCCCTCGGCCCGCAGCCGCCGCGCCGCGCCCCGGGCGAGGGCGGCCAGGGGCGGCTCGGCCGTGGCGGCCAGGGCGAGCAGGAGGGCCAGGGCCTCGGGCTTCCTGGACCGCCCGGCCCGGCGGACCAACGCCCCGCCGATGACCTCGTCCGGGTCCTCCTCGGCGAGGGGGGCCCCGTGCCAGACCCCGATCAGGGAGCTGGCCCACAGCTCGACCTCCAGGGGATCGTCCATCTCCAGCAGCGCCGCCGCCTCGTCCAGGACCTCGCGGAGGATGCCCGACAGCAGGAGGCTCGCCCGGGCATTCCCTCCCGGCCCCCGGGCGTGGCGCCGGGACCTCCGCCCGCCCCGTCTCACCGCCGTTGCCGCCATACGCGACCGCCCCTGCTCGGCGGGGAAGCCAAATACCAACCGTGTGATTCTCCCCTCCGCCTCCCCCGCCGTCAACCCCCCGCGTCCCCGGCGCCTCGGGACCCCTCCTCACCGAAGGCGCCGCGGGCGAACCCGCCTCGAGCCGCCCTCTGGGAGGAGCTCGACGGAGCGGATCCCCTCCTCGTCGACGACGAGGAGCCGAAGTACCCGGTCCGGTACCCGGCGGCGTCGAGCCGGGTCACGAGCGGGTCCGAGTCGTCGAAGCCAACGGACCCGCTCCCTTCCGTCGCCACGCGGCCAGGGCCGACGGGGGCCCTGCAGGGCAGGCACCTGGGCGCCCGCGACGAGAGCCGCCGCGATTGAGGACCGCAGTGATCCGTCCCGGCCGACCTCCACCCCCAGGCGCCATCACACTCACGTATCGGCTCGAGATCCGCCTCTCGGGCCAGGCCCCGCCGGATCGCCGCCCGGCGCTTCTCCTCCGACGGCCGGAGATCGGCGGGGGTAACCGGACGTGTGTTCCCTACCCGCCAACCACTCCCCGGGTCCGACACCGGTCAACCGGGGTCAGGGAGGGCTGCTACGTCGTTTCAGCGTCGAGCGGCCCAGGCCGGGTGCTGAACCCGACGCGCCAGCCCTCCTCGGAGTGCCCGTCGATCTCGAGCCGCCATTCGTAACGTCCCCCCGGCGGCACGGGCAGGGACTCCATGTTCAGGGCCAGGACGTAGTCGAGGGGGGTGCCCGGCCGGAGCCCCGGAGGCCTTCCGACCTCGAACTTGGCCTTGAACTCGACGGGCCTCTCCCCCTCCTGTGTCGGAACCATCACCCGCTTCCCATCGGCGTCGACCAAGGCGAGAAGCAAGTCGTGGACCTGGTTCGCCTGATCCCAGGGGACCTCGATCTTCAGCGCCAGGGCCATGGTGACCGGCCCCGGGCCCGCGATGGACCACCCACCGCCCAAGACGTAGAGCTTGCCCCCTACGGCTTGAGCAGCATCGCACAGGAGGAGGGTGACCCTCATGGGGTCAGGCGGCCGCGTCCGTGTTGAGCGACTCGCGCACGGCGAGGTCCGTGGTCACGGAGGATCCAAGACGGAGGTTCTGCGAACGGGCCACCCCGGCGCCCCGAGTCGCGCTATCGGGCTGGTGCGTGTGCGGGGGCTCGATCTCCACCTGCGTCTGCAGGATCGGGACGGGCTCGCCCTCCTCCCACATGCGCAGCAGCTGCTCGTCGCTCAGGTCGTTCTCGTCCCAGCCTCGATCGCTCATCGTTCCACCTTCCTCGCGGTCCGGCACTCCCAGACACCGTCGCGCTCGTCTATCGGCTTGAGGTACGCAAGGATCCAGTCTCCCCGGTACGACTGCCCCAGCACCATCAGCCTGCGCCCGTACCGCGGATGCACGCTCCATCGCGCCTCACGATGACCCCCGAACAGGCAGGCCTCCTCGACCTCCCAGGGGTTGACCCATGCTTGTCCCTGAGCTTACGAGCAACCTCCGGACGGAACGAGATCCGGGCGATCCAGAGGTGGCGACCCTTCCGCGGTGTAAATAGACCACGGGCGTAGGCTCCTCCCGAG
>CAYVCH010000254.1:0-3299 GCA_964449755.1 uncultured Actinomycetes bacterium | reverse complement strand
CGGGGAGGACTCGAACCTCCGACCGGCGGATTATGAGTCCGCTGCTCTGACCGACTGAGCCACCGCCCCGCCGGTTCAGGATACTCCGGAGCCGAGGCTGCTAGAAACCCTCCTCGTACTCCTCGTCGCTCACCGGGCCGCCCCACTCCGGAGGGCCACCGCCGTTCACGGCCACGTGCACCAGGGGGGAGTCCGGGCCCGCGCCGTGGAAGTGCCACTCCTGGGCCGGGACCCACACCACGTCCCCCGGCAGCAGCACGTGGCCGGGCCCTCCCCGGGAGCGCACGCGGCCCCGGCCGGCCACTCCGTAGAGGAACTGGCCGCCGGCGTGGCGGTGCCAGTGCGTCCTCGCCCCCGGTGAGAAGTGGACGAGCCCCACGTCCGTCCCATCCGGAGCCCGCACGGTGCTGCGCAACCACACCGCTCCCGTGAACCGCTCGGCCTCCCCTGGTCGGTAGGCCCCGTCCTCCGCCGAAGCCACGTCCATCCGTCTCCCCCTTCCCAGGCAGTGAGCAGACCCCCACAGGCGATGGGGGCGGGCCCGGGCCTCAACCCAGGATCCGGGCCATCCGGTAGCCGGCGCTGACCGTCCGCCCCTTCTCAAACCGGAGGGCGTCGAAATCGGCGAGGCCGGGGTCCGCCTCCTCACCCATCAGGAGGGCCGCCACGTAACGCCCGAGGGCCGGAGCCAGCTTGAACCCATGGCCGCTGGTCCCGGCATCGACGAACACCCCTGGCGCCACCTCCCCGATCACCGGCTGCCAGTCGGGGCTCACGTCGTACAGGCTCGCCCAGCCGCCGTGGGCCTCCGACTCGGCGAGGGAGGGAACTCGGGACACCACCAGCTTGGCCAGGCGCTCCACCTCCCCCTCGGCGACACCCTCGGCGAAGTCGTCGGGGTTCGCCTGAGGGGCGGGATGGAGGTGACCCACGAGGTAGAGGTCGTCCCCCTCGGGCCGGAAGTAGTGGTCCCCACTCAGGTCCGCGTGGGCCTGGACGGGCTCCGCCGTCCCCCACCCGAAGGTGGCCACCACGTGCCGCTCGACGGTGAGGGGGAGGTCGACCCCCACCTGACGCAGGAGGGGCCTCGTCCACGGGCCCGCCGCCACGAGAACCCGGGGGCACTCGACCCGGGTACCGTCGGAGGCCACAAGGACGGACCCGCCCCCCGTCCGAGGCTCCAGCGCAACCACCGTGACCCCCAGGCGCGGCTCGGCGCCCAGCTCCACGGCCCGTCGGAAGAGCCCGGCCGTGGCCCCCGCGGGGTCCGCGTACCCGGCACCCCGCTCGAAGGCGCACACCCCGATGCCGGTGAGGTCGAAGGCGGGGAACCGCTCCGCCGCCTCCTCGGGGCGGAGGAGGTCGGTGGGGATCCCCAGGCGGTTCTGGCGGGCCACGACCTCCCGGACCTGCGAGACGTCCTCGGGCGGGTGGAGGTAGAGCATCCCCGTGCGCCGGAGCCCGGCGTCGCCGCCGTTCGTGATCTCCGCGAAGTTGGCGAACATCTCGATGCTGTCCCGGGCGCAGCGAGCGAGGAACTCGTTGGTGTAGTAGGCGCGGCAGATGCCGCTCGAGCGCCCCGTCGGCCCGCCGGCCGGCACGGTCCGCTCGAAGACGACGCACCGGACACCCCGGGAGGCCAGGTGGAAGGCGGCCGAGGCCCCGTGGATCCCGGCCCCCACGATCCCGACGTCGAAGGACTCCATCACCGCTCTCCGCGCCCGGGGGAGACTACCGCACCCGCCACCTGCCCCGGGTGGCCACCGGTCACGGCCGGCCGCCCGGGGTCGCGGCTCCACTCCGACCACGACCCCACGTAGAGCCGGGCCCGTGCGAGACCGGCGAGGCGGAGGGCGAGGACGTCGTGGCAGGCGGTGACCCCGGAACCGCAGTACACCACGACCTCGCCGCCACCGGACCCGACGAGGGCCTCGTACCGCCGCCTGAGCCCCTCGGGTGGCAGGAACCGCCCGGTGATGGGGTCCAGGTTCCCCTCCCAGGGAGCGCTTCGGGCACCCGGGATGTGGCCGGGCCGCGGGTCGTAGGGTTCCACCTCCCCCCGGTAGCGCTCCGGAGCGCGGGCGTCCAGGACCACGGCACGCCCGTCTCGCAGGAGCTCGGCGAGTTCCTCGGCTCCCACGACCGCCTCCGCCGGCCAGGGCCGCGCCGAGACCCGGGCTCGGGGGCGGCGCACCTCGCCCCGCTCCCGGGGCCCCGGCCAGCCGGTGAGGCCGCCGTCGAGCACGGCCGCCCGGCGGCCGGTCACCTCGAGCATCCACCAGAGCCGAGCGGCGTGGGAGCCCCCGGCGTCGTCGTAGGCGACCACGAGGTCCTGGTCCCCGATCCCCGCCCGGCCCATGGCCTCAGCGAAGGCCCGCGGGGAAGGGAGGGGGTGCCGCCCGCGGCGGCCGGGACGGCCGGAGAGGTCGGCATCCACGTCCAGGTAGACGGCCCCCGGAAGGTGACCGGCTCGGTAGGCCTCCCGGCCCGTCCCGTCGGGCACCCACCGCACGTCGGCCACGACGAGCCCGGGCTCCCCCACGTGCCCGAGGAGCCACTCGGGTGACACGAGGTGTCGGTGGCCCTCCACGGCGACGAGGCTACCCGACGACCGGGACTCCGCTGGCGACCAGACTGCCCGACGCCTGGGGCTCCCCTGGGCGCCCAGGCTGCCCAACGCCCCAGCCTCCACCTGGCGTCGAGCCTCCCCTCTACCGGGCCGCCCGAGTCGGTGGCCCTCCGAGGGGGCACCTCGCTCCGGGGGCGGGACTCGAACCCGCAACCATCGGATTAACAGTCCGCCGCTCTACCGATTGAGCCACCCCGGAACGACGCCCTGCAGCGGGCGAAGGCAGTCTAGCAGCGGCCCCCCGGAGCCTGGACGCCGGGCGCGGGGGCGACGAAGGCCGTCGGCCGGCGAGGGCCTGGGGGAGGCGCCCGCCCGTCCGTGGGCTGTCACGCCGCGCAAGCCCCGGTAGGCTCGGGGCGACCCGCACGAGACGGGAGCGTCCATGAGGTTCAGGACGGGGCTACTGCTGGGGATCGCCATCGGGTACGTCATCGGCCAGCGGGCCAGCGAAGGGGGCGAGGTCCCGGGGCCCGCCGCCGGAACCACCGACCTGGCGGCGCGGAGCCGGCGCCTGCTGGACCAGGCCGCCCGCGTCGCCGCCGACGCCCTCTCCCGGGCACGCTCGCAGATCCGGGGCCGGCCCGGCGGACCGGGCGAGGCGGACTGGAACTGACGGCCGGGGGCGAGCCCCGGCCTACCGAGGTGGGGGGCGGTGGGGGGCGAGCCTGAC
>CAYVCH010000253.1:0-3310 GCA_964449755.1 uncultured Actinomycetes bacterium | reverse complement strand
CTCCTGTTGCTCGGCGTGCTGCTGATGGTGATGGGCTTGCAATTTTTCGGGATCGGGCTGCTGGCCGACTTGGCGAACCGTGACCGCCCGGGGCCGGCCTACGACCACCGATATGAAGTGGTCTGGCCCGCGCGGCCTCGCCGTCTCCGGGGGCCGCCTCGTCGTCCAGCCCACCGTGGGCTGGCACCGCGCCGAGTACGAGGCCCTGGGCGTGCCCTTCCGTCGGCGCGGCAACCTCCTCGACGAGCACCTGGAGGTCTGGAAGCTCGCCTGGCGGCCGGGGCCCGCGTCCTTCCACGGCCACCACTACCGCTTCGACGAGGTCCACGTGGAGCCCAAGCCCCACCGCCCCGGCGGTCCGCCCCTCTGGTTCGGGGGGAGCCGCCTCCACGACCGGCTCCTGGACCGCCTCGTCGCCTACGGCAGTGGCTTCAACCCCCTGGGGCCCCCCGGCCCCGGGGAGCTGGAACGCCTGCGGCGGGCCCTCCGGGCGGCCGAGAGGGACCCCGGCGAGGTCGAGCTGGTGGGCGGCGTGCGGGGGACCTTCCCCGACCCCTCCGGGCGGGCGGACCTGGGGCGGGCCCTGGAGGCGATCCCGCCCCAGCTCGAGCGGGGCTTCACCACCTTCTGCGTGAAGCCGTCCCAGTTCACCGACGACCTGGCCGACGTGGGCCGGTTCTGCCGGGAGGTCGTGGACCGGGTGGCGGCCCTCGCTGGCTGAGGCTGGAGGCGACCACACCCGGGAGGGACGCGATGGCGGGAGGCCTTGAGGGGCGGGTGGCCCTCATCACCGGCGGTGGCACCGGCAGCGGGGCGGCCACCGCCCGCCGCTTCGCCGCCGAGGGGGCGGCCGTCGTCCTCACGGGCCGCCGCCCGGGGCCCATCGCCGCCGTGGCCGAGGAGGTGGGGGGCGTCGCCGTCGCCGGGGACGTCCGGGACGACGCCCACCTGCGCGAAGCGGTGCGCGTCGCGGTGGAGCGCTTCGGCGGGCTCGATGTGGTGGTGGCGGGCGCCGGGGTCTCGGGCGGCGCGGCCGTGGGGACCCTCCCCGACGAGGGGTGGGAGGACCTGCTGGGGGTGAACCTCACGGGGGCCATGAAGACGGTCCGGGCGGCCCTCCCGGCGCTCCTCCAGCGCCGCCGGGGGGCCGTGGTCCTCGTCTCTTCCGTGGCCGCCCTGGCCGCCGGGCCGGCCTCGGCCGCCTACGGCACCTCCAAGGCCGGCCTCCTGGGGCTCGTCCGGTCCATCGCCGTGGACTACGGTCCCCGGGGGATCCGGGCCAACGCCGTGTGCCCGGGCTGGGTGCGGACCGAGATGGCCGAGGCCGAGGCCGACGCCCTGGCCGCCTCCCGAGGGCTCACCCGGGAGGAGGCCCCCTCCCTGGTCAGCCGACACCTGCCCCTCCGCCGCGTGGCGGAGCCCGGGGAGATCGCCGCCTGCATCGCCTTCCTGGCCTCGGACGACGCCTCCTTCGTCACCGGCGCCGTCCTCGTCGTCGACGGTGGGGCCCTGGCGGTGGACGTCGGGACCGTCGCCTACGGCGGGGAGCCGTGAACCGCGGACGGACCCGGCCTCGGCTGGCCCCTCGGCCCCGGCGGCGGGGCCGGGCGCCGCCGGCGACGGAGGGGCCGGCGGCCGCCGGTGAGAAACTCGGAACGGGCACGGGGGCTCCAGCCATGAGGACGACCACATACGGCCGGTACGCCATCGCGACCCGACCGGCCCCCGACGTGGTCCCCCTCCCCCCGCGGTTCCGAGTGCGGGTCAAGAAGCGGCGCCTGGTCGGGCTCGTCCTGCGGGAGGTCGTCCAGTTCCGGGGCCGACTCTCCGTCGCGCTGTCACGGCCCTGCGTGTACGGGGTCTTCTCCAGGCCGGTGGGCGGTCTCTGGCCCCGCGAGGAGCTCTGCGTCGGCTGCCTGCGGTGCACCGTGCAGTACCCGGAGGTCGTGCAGATCCATCGGAACCCCGAGCGGGACCGGCTGGGGGGCCCCTACCTGGAGCCCGACCAGGTCGAGACCATCCTCTACGAGGCCCGGACTGGGCGGGTCCCGGTGCGCGGGGCCGGCTACCGGGGTCCCTTCGGGGGGCCCGGCTGGGACGGGATCTGGTTGGACATGTCCGAGATCGTCCGGCCCACGCGCGACGGCATCCACGGTCGCGAGTCCATCTCGACCGCCGTGGACATCGGGGAGAAGCCCTCGGTCCTGGCATTCGACGGCCGGGGGCAGCCCACGGGAGCCACGCCGCGGATCCTCCAGGTCCAGGTGCCGTTCCTGTTCGACGTCCCCCCCGACGGCGAGGACGGCGGCCGAGTCCAGGGCGGCGGACACCGCCACCGCCTGCGAGCTGGCCCGCCACGCGCAGGGCCTCGGGGTGCCGGCGGAGGCCTCGGTGGCCCCCTTCTTCTTCGCCTATGGTCCCGCCGAGCTTCTCGCCCACTTCACGGCCATCGCCGAGGCCGCCCCGGGCATCGGCCACTACGTCTACGAGAACCCCGAGCGGGTCGGCTACTCGGTGGGGGTGGACGTCGTCGCCCGCCTGGTCCGGGAGGTGCCGAACGTCCACGGCGTGAAGGACACCGGCGACTCCGTGGGGAGGATCGGCCGGGTACCTCGCCGAGGAGCCCGCGACCGAGGTCTACGCGGGCAACAACGAGCTGATCCTGGCCGCCCTCACCGTCGGGGCCCGGGGCTCGGTGTCCGCCATCGCCAGCGCGTGGCCGGAGCTCGTGCTCCCGGTGTACGGGAGCTTCGCCCCTCCCTCGAGCCCGTAGGGTGACGCCGGGCCCGGAGACGGGGGAGGCCATCCGGCGGGGCCCTCCCGCCCCAACACCGACGGCCGGCTCCCACCGGGGGACGGGTGCTCGCTCTTAACCGGCCCTTCCCCGAACCTTAGCAAGGGGTTCACCCGGCGCCCGCTAGCCTCCGAGCCACCGACACCGGACCGGAGGGACCGATGACCAAACCGGCAGCCATGACCTTCGCGGGGCTCGTCGTCGCCGCGCTCCTCGCGGGCGCCGGAGCCTTCGCCGGGTGGGTCGGTGGCCCAGCCCCGGGAGGGTCAGCCGCCGCGAAGCCCATCGTGCGGAGGGTGGAGCGGACGATCACCGTCCACCGGCGCGTGAAGCGCTCGCCGAGGGCCGTCCGGGTGGTCGAGCTCCCGGGCCCGGCGACCGCGCCCGCGCCGGCGTGGGGCGACGACCACGACGAGTGGTTCGAGGACGAGGGCCGTGAGGACGAGCACGAGGAGGAGGGCTCCGACCACGCCGAGGAGCACGAGGATGACTGAGGCGGCGGCGCCCGACGGCCGG
>CAYVCH010000252.1:0-3313 GCA_964449755.1 uncultured Actinomycetes bacterium | reverse complement strand
CTGCTCACCGGGCCAGGGGTTTTTCAGGAGGAAGTAATTCCTAGTCGACGTGGCCGCGCACGGCCTCGGCGGGCAGCCGCCGGGCCCGGGCCCCGGAGATCAGGAAGGCCCCCACGAAGAGGACGGCGGCCGTCAGCACCACCGACCCGCCGGAAGACCAGTCCAGGTAGTAGGAGGCGTACACGCCCACGGAGCCACTCAGGGTGCCGACGGCCACCGAGATGGCCAGCATGCGCCCGAAGCTGTCGGTGAGGAGCCGGGCGATGACCGGGGGGATGACCAGCACCGCCGCGATCATGGTCACCCCCACCACGTTCATGGTGGCGGTGATGGTGGCAGCCAGCGTGACGGCCAGCAGCAAGTCGGCCCGGGCCGTGTTCACGCCGGAGACCTCGGCCACCTCCGGGTCGAAGGTGGAGAACAGGAGCTGCCGATAGCGGAAGAACACCACCGCCGCCGCGAAGACGGCCACCGCCGCCACCACCGCGACGTCGCCGGCGGTCACGCCGAGGACGTTGCCGAAGAGGGCGGCCTCGAAGTTGCGGGTGAAGCCCCGGGCCACGGAGATCAGCACGATCCCCACGGCGAAGCTGGCGTTCGTCACCACGCCGATGGCGGCATCGGCGCCGATGCTGCGGCGCCGAGCCACGGTCCCGACGAGGAGGGCGGCCACGACGCCGAAGACGCCGGCCCCCAGGTAGAAGTTCACGTCCAGGACGTAGCTGGCGACGGCACCGCCGAAGATGGCGTGGGAGAGGCCGTGGCCGATGTAGCTCATGCCCCGCAGCACGACGTACACGCCGACCAGCCCGCACAGGGCGCCGGCTAGGGCCGCCACGACGATCCCGTGGCGGAAGAAGGCGTAGCGGAAGGGCTCAAGCAGGATGTCCATGGTGTCCCTCCCGCAGCGGCACCACCCTGGCCCTCCCTTCCACGACCTCCGGGTACCGCTCCACGACCACCGGCATCCCCCCGTGGACCAGCACCTCCAGGGGCGCCCCGTAGGTCCGCTCCAGCACCTCTGGGGTGATGACGTGCCTCGGGGCGCCCTCGGCGATGACCTCCCGGTTCAGGCAGACCAGGCGGGGGAGGTGGGCGGCGATCCCGTTCAGGTCGTGGGTGGTGAGCACGATGGCCAGGCCCTGGTGGTGCAGCTCGTGGATCAGGTGCATGACGTCGTGACGGGTCCGGACGTCCACGCCGCTCGTGGGCTCGTCCAGGAGGAGGAGCCGGGGCCGGCGGAGCAGCGCCCGGGCGACGAAGACCCGCTGCTGCTGGCCGCCGGAGAGCTCCCGGATGTGGCGCTCGGCCAGGTCCCCCAGGCCGAGCCGCTCCAGCACCTCCTCCGCCTCGGCCAGGTCCCGGCGGGAGGGCCAGGGCCAGACCCGCCCGTCGATGCGGGCCATGAGCACCGCCTCCCGGACCGTCACCGGGAAGAACCAGTTCACCGTCTCCACCTGCGGGACGTAGCCGATGGGGGCGGAGGGGTCCCGGACCACCCGCCCGGCGATGGGACGCACCGACCCCGCGATGGCCCGGAGGAGGGTGGTCTTGCCGCTGCCGCTCGGACCCACGACCCCGACGAAGTCGCCCGCCCGGACCACCAGGTCCACGTTGACCAGGACGGGCTCCTGCCCGTAGCCGCAGGTGACCCTCTCGAAGCGGACCAGCTCGGTCACTGGCGGTACTCCGCGCACCCCACGCCGACCACGTCGGCCGTCTCCACCCGGTCGAAGGCCGACACGTCCCCGCCCAGGGCCCCCATGAACGTTCGGTAGTCGAAGACCATGAGGCCCAGGTAGCTGTGGTCCGGGTCGCCGACCTCGCCGGGCAGGTCGTCGTCGCGCAGGTCGTCCACGTAGCGGGCCCCCGTCTCCGCCGCGATCTGCTCCAGGACGGGGCTGGGGAAGACCTCGGAGCCGAAGATGGCCGGCACCCCCTCGGCTCGGATCTGGTCGATGAGGCGGGCCACGTCCTGGGGGCTCGGGTCGGAGAAGTCCGAGGGCTGGATGGCGCCGACCACCTCCCACCCGTACTCCCGGGCGAAGTAGGGGAAGGAGTCGTGGTAGGTCAGGAGCTTCCGGTTGCCCGGGGGGACGGTGGCCGTGACCTCGCGGACCGCCCGGTCGAGCTCGTCGACCCTGGCGGCGAAGGCCTCGTAGTTGGCCCGGTACTCGTCGGCCCCCGCCGGGTCGAGTCCCGCGAGGACCTGGGCCACGACCTCCGCGTACCGCTTCGCGTAGAGCGGGTTCGTCCACAGGTGGGGGTTGGGGTCCCCCTCCTCCCGGGGGAAGCTGAAGTCGAAGATGTACTCCTCGGGGCCGATCGTCCGGCTCCCCAGCTGGACGATGGGGACCCCCTCCCCGACGTTGGCCCGGGCCAGCTCCAGGGTGGGCAGCTCCAGGTTCAGCCCGTTCACGAAGACCACGTCGGCCTCGGCCAGGAGCGCGGCGTCGGAGGGGGCCGGCTCGAAGGTGTGGCTGTTCACGCCCTCCGGGATGATGCCGGTGACCCGGGCGCGGCAGCCCGCGACGTTCTGCACGATGTTCGTGATCGGCGACACGGTGGTCACGACGGAGAGCCCCCCGCCGTCCGTGCCCCCGGCGGCGCCGCAGGCCACGGCGAGGAGGGCCACGGCCGAGGCGGCCGCTGCCCCCCGCGCTCCGAGCCACGGTCGGACCCCGCGACCACGGCCCACGGCCCGTTCGGTCCTTCGCAGTTGACCGCAACCGCCTTGCATGGTTCCTGCATTATATTGCAGGCGTCCCCCTCTGCATAGGGCCCAGTTCCCCGACGACGCGACCCAGGCCAAAGCCCCGACCCGGTCCGGCCCACGAGGAGCCCGGACGCCTTCCGATGTCGCGAACGGGAGGCGCGCCCCGGGGGGCGCCCCTCCCGTCGTGCCGTGCCGCCCCTACTGGAGCCCCAGGGCCTGCAGCACCTCGTCGGCCGACCGGTACGTCCCCTCGGGGAGCGTGACGACGAACCAGTCCTTCTCCTCCGGTGGCACGTCCGACATCTCCTCGCACCGGGCCACCAGGTCTGCCTTCGTTCCCGGGTAGTCCATGTGCTCGCGGACGTGCTGCGTGACCTCGGCGTGGGTTGCCGCCATGACGCCCCCACCTCCCTCGTGGTGGTGCTCCTTCCCCCCGGCAGAGGCCGCTCGGTCCCCACCTCCCCCCGTCATCAGGTGGCCTCGTCCTCGCCGCGCCTTGTACCACGTCGGGCCCCCCGGCACCAGGGGCGAGGGTCCCGCCGTCGCCACAGGGGCACCCGGACCCCGTCCGGGCCCTCCTAGAACCGGGGCGCCTCC
>CAYVCH010000251.1:0-3316 GCA_964449755.1 uncultured Actinomycetes bacterium | reverse complement strand
CGGGGCCGCCCTCCCGGTACCGGCGGAGCCGCTCCCCCCGTGCGCGGCCGCCGGCGTCTCCCCTACTTCAGCTCGCTCACGCAGAGGGTGAAGGGCGCGCCTTGGAAGCTGATGCGCGCGCAGCTCCCCGCCGCGGAGACCAGCCGGAAGTCCTCCGCGAAGGTCTGCCCCTCGGCCACCGTGTACACGGTGCCGTCCACCTCCACCTGGGCCATGTCCCGGCCGGCCCGCCGGAACACGTCGAGGAGGACGACGGTGTGGCCGCTCACGGTACGGCTCGCCCCGCCCCCCGGCGCCGTGGGCGACGAGGTGGGGGTGGGCGTGGCCGTGGGGGTTCCCGTCGGCGACGGGCTGGCCGTGGAGGTGGGGCTCGGGGTCCCCAGCCCCGGCGGCGGCGAGAAGGGGTCCCGGCCCGAGAAGCGGGGCTGGGGCGCCGCCCCTTGCGTGGGCGTCGGGCTGGGCGCCGGAGAGCTGGCCACCGGTGGCGGCCCCGGCGGCGCCGCCACCTCCTGCCCCCCACCCAGGAACCGCACGCCGAGGACGGCGAGGAGGGCAAGGAGGGCGACGACGCCCAGGACGACCAGGGCCCGGCGGTCCCGCTCCGACAGGGGCACGCTGGCTCAGGCCTCCCCCGTGGTGGGCGCTGCCCCGGGTGTGGGCGGCGCCGGCGTGCCCCTGGTGGGACCGGGCACCGACCCGGGGCCGGCGGACACGTCGCTCGTGTAGAACTCGGCGTTCAGCTGCATGGTGAGCGTGCCACCCGCCTCCGCCTCGGGCGTGATGGTGAGGGAGAGCACCTTCACGGCCCGGGGCAGGGCCTCCAGACGGTAGAGGAACTCCTCCAGGGCGAAGTAGGAGCCGGTCACCTGGATCTGGGCGGGGACCCGAGAGAAGGCCGTACCCTCCTGTGCCGAGGGCGCACCGGGGGCCACGGAGAAGAAGTCCACCGCCGCCGCGTCGGCCGCCCCGGCGAGGAGACGGATCACCCCGGGCAGGTCCGCCGTGGGAGGCACCTGCGGCTCCAGGGCCGCCAGCTCCGAGCGGGTGTCCTCGGCCCGGTCCCGGGCCGCCTCGAGGGCGGCCAGCCGGTTCCGCAGGGTCTGCTCCGCCGCCCGGGCCGCCTCCAGGCGCTCCCGGGTCTCCCGGACCCGCCCCACGGCGGGGAGGAGGAGGAACACGACGCCCAGGACGACGACGAGGACCGAGGCTCCCGCGGCCACCAGGGGTCCCCGGCGGGTCACGGCCGGCCCCCTCGGCGCGTCAGGGCCTCCACCGACAGGTCGGCCCCGGCCGAGAAGTCGTACTGGCCGGTGAAGGGCCCCGTCTCCTGGGCGTTGGATGTCCAAGGGTTCACCCACCCGCGCACCTGCTCGAGGCGGGTGAGGAAGGCGGCGAGGGCGTCGATGTCGCCGACCGTACCGCTGAACGAGAGGCTGCCCACGACGGCACCCGGCTCCGTCCCCTGGGTGGGGGCCGTTATCTGAGCCGACAGCTCGGTGAGGAAGGCGTTGTCGGGGATGGTCCGGGAGACGTCGAGGAGGACCCGGGAGAAGGACACCTCGCCCAGGAAGACGGCGTCCACGAGCTGTCGCTGGGCCTGGAGCTGCGCCTCGAGGTCGGCGAACTCCTGGAGGGAGGCCACCTCGGCTTCCAGCTCCGCGTTCACCCGCTCCTGGGCTGCCAGCTCCCCCTCGACCCGGCGGAGGCCCACCACCTGGAGGGCGGAGGCCCCGACCACGATGGCAAGGGCCAGGGCCCCGGCCAGGGCGACCAGGGCGGTGCGCCGCCGGGCCCGCTGGCGCTCCCGGACCTCGGGGGGCAGGAGGTTCACCTGGCTCACGGCACCCTCCCGTTCATCCCGGCCTCCCGGGCAGGGCGAGGCCCACGGCGACGGCGAGGACGGGCTCCGTCTTCTCGCGGGACTCGGCCGACAGGTCCAGGCGGACCTGGACGCGGCCGAAGGCGTGACCGCGCTCGACGGCGGCGGGGATCCGGTCCTTGAGCAGGTCGAGGAAGCCGGCCAGCTGGGAGCCGCCGCCCGTGACCACGACCCGCTCCACCCGGGCCCCCGCCGCCTGGGCCGCGAAGAACTCCAGGGAGGAGCGGACCTCGTCGGCCAAGCCCGTCGCGCGGGACAGGGCGATCCGCCGGACCTCCGCGGGGTCGGGGCCGCCCTCCAGCACCTCCCCGCGCTTGGCCCGCTCCGCCACCTCGTCGGACAGGCCCAGGCCGAGGGCAACCGCGCGGGTGATGTCGTGGCCGCCGGCGGGCAGGAACCGGACGAACCGGGTGGCCCGGCGGTCGTGGACGCAGATGCTCGTCACCTGGGCGCCGAAGTCGACCACTGCCTCGAGCCCCCCGGCGGCGAGATCCACCTCCCCGTCGACGGTCCCGACCGAGCGGACGAGGGCCAGGGGGACGAGGTCGATGCCAACGGGCTCGAGGCGACCCGCCCGGGCCGCGTCGACGAGCCCCTCCACCATCGCCTTCTGGGCAGCCACGAGGAGGAGCCGCACCATGCGGCGGCCCTCCTGCTCGTGCTCGCCGAGGAGGTCGTAGTCGAGGACGGCCTCCTCCACGGCCATGGGAATGAAGTCCTGGACCTGGAAGCCCAGGGCCTTCCGCAGCTCCCGCTCGGGGAGCCAGGGGACGGAGACCTCCCGGACCACGCACCGCTGGTTCCCGACGCCGAGGATGACCTGTCGGGAGCGGAAGCCTCCCCGCCGCCACAGCTCCCGGAGGGCGGCCCCGACCACCTCGGGCTGGCGGACCTCTCCGTCCTCCACCGCCCCCGGGTGGACCGGCACCTGGGCTGCCCGGACCAGGGCGGGCACGCCGCCGGCCAGGGACAGCTCGGCGGCCCGGACGGCGGTGGAGCCCACGTCCACGCCGATGCGCCCCCGCCTCACCGCTTCCCTCTCTCCTCCTGCACGTTCACCATCCGTTCCGACAGGTACCGCTCCACCTCGGACTCGCGGATCCGGTAGTTCTTCCCCACCCGGATGGCCACCAGCTGCCCGCTCTTGATGAGCCGGTAGACGGTCATGTTGGACACCCGCATGGTCGCCGCCACCTCGGCCACCGTGAGGAGCCGGTCGCCGACGAAGGGTCGCCGCCGGCCCACCGCTCAGCCCTCTCGCGGCGGGGCGCCGGCGCGCCCTCGCCGCCACGGCTCGGCCGGTGGCCTCAGCCCGCTGAGCACGTCATGGACCCCGACCACGCCTGCAACATCCTTCACTTCTCCAACTCCTCGCACAAGACTCACTCATGCAACTTCTGTCACTTCTGCAACCCTACCCACTGGGGCCCCGGATCC
>CAYVCH010000250.1:0-3353 GCA_964449755.1 uncultured Actinomycetes bacterium | reverse complement strand
ACCTGGGGCGGACCCTGCTGCCGTGGGTGTCGCTCTCGCTGGGCCGGCTGGCCCGGGCCTTCGAGGAGGCGGGCATCCGGTCCCTGGAGATCCTGCCCGGGGCCGGCGCGGGTGACGCCGACGCCCTGGTGCGGGTCCTGGCCGGCGAGGAGGCCGCCCGGGCTGAGCTGGAGCGGGTCCTGCTGAACCGGGCCACCCCCGAGGAGCCGCCCGAGGGTGAGGGCCTGGGGGAGCTGCTCGGGAGCTACGCCCAGGGCCTGGAGCTGCTGCGGGAGGCGGCCTCGCGGCTCCTCGCCGGACGGCCGGCGAACCTGGAGGCCACGGCGCGGCTCACCGAGCACCTGGCCCAGCGGATCACCTCCGACCCCGCCCAGGCCCTGCTGCTCACCACGGTGAAGTCCTACGACGAGTACACGTTCCACCACATGGTGAACGTGTGCGTCCTCTCCATCGCCCTCGGCCTGGCCCTCGGTCTCCCCCGGGAGGCCGTGTTGAACATCGGCATCGGGGCCCTGCTGCACGACGTGGGGAAGGTGAGGGTCCCCCGGGACGTGCTGCACCACCCCGGGGCCCTCACCGGGGAGCAGTGGCGGCTGGTCCAGCGCCACCCGGTGGACGGTGCCGGCCTGGTTCTGGTCGGCGGCCGGGACCTCCTCCACCCGTCGGCCACGGTGATCCTCGAGCACCACGTGGGCCTCGACGGCACCGGGTACCCGAGCCTGGACCGGCCCCCCGCCCTGCCGTCCCGCATCGTCGCCGTGGCCGACTGCTTCGACGCCGTGACCAGCAAGCGCCCCTACCGGAAGGCCGAGGAGCGGCGGCAGGCGCTGTCGCTCATCCAGGCCGGGGCGGGACGGGCCTTCGACCCCCGGGTCGTCCGCGCCTTCCTCCGGCTCATGGGGCTCCTCCCCGTGGGCTCCCTGGTCCAGCTCTCCACCGGCGCCGTGGCCGTGGTCGTCCGCAACCACGAGCGGCTGCTCGCCCGGCCCACCGTGCGTCTGGTCCTGGACGAGGCGGGCAGCCCCTGCGAACCCGAGGAGATCGACCTCTCGGACCGGCGGGCCGACGGGTCCTACCGGGTGGACGTGGTGCGGAGCCTCGACCCCGCCGACCTGGGCATCGACATGCTCACGCTCCTCGCCTCCGGTCGTCTGGAGGAGGCCCGGGGGGCGGCGGGCCCGGGCTTGCTCCACGAGCCGGCGCCGGTCGAGGAGCCGCCGCCCGGCTACGCCGAGGCCCATCCCGCCGCCGAGGACGCCCGCTTCGATCCCGGCGCCGGGCCGGCGGGCTGAGCCCTCCGGCCCCGGTCGCCCGCCGGGTCCCAGGGGGCCGGTGGTCGGGACCGGGCAGCACTACACTGGCGCCGTGCCCGTCGAGATCGACATCGAGCACGTCGCGCGCCTCGCCCGCCTCGCCCTCACCGAGGAGGAGAAGGAGCGGCTCCGCGCCCAGCTCGGGGCGATCCTCGAGCACGCGGCCCGGGTGGGGGAGGTGGCAACCGCCGACGTGCCGCCCACGGCCTACGCGGTCCCCCGGTCAAACGTGCTCCGGCCCGACGAGCCCGGGCCCACCCTCCCGCACGAGGAGGCGCTGGCGGGGGCCGGAGACGTGGAGGGGGGCCGCTTCAGGGTCCCCAGGATCGTCGAGGTCGAGCCGTGAGACGGCGGGGCCGGCCGTGACCGAGCCCTGCGACCGGACGGCGACCGAGCTCGCGGCCGCCCTCCGGGCCGGTGAGCTGTCGGCGGTGGAGCTGACGGAGTCCTGTCTCCGCCGGATCGAGGCGGTGGAGCCCCACGTGGGGGCGTTCCTGGAGCGGACCCCGGAGCTGGCCCTGGAGCAGGCCCGGGAGGTGGACCTCCGGCGCGGGGCGGGGGAGGAGCTCCCGGTCGTCGCCGGGATCCCCCTCGCGCTCAAGGACGTCTTCACGACCAGGGGGATCCGCACGACCTGCGGCTCGCGGATCCTCGAGACCTACGTGCCGCCCTACGACTGCACCCCCTGGGAACGGCTCCGCGCCGCGGGGTCGGTGCTGCTGGGCAAGACGAACTGCGACGAGTTCGCGATGGGCTCGTCCAACGAGAACTCGGCCTTCGGCCCGGTCCACAACCCCTGGGACCTGGAGCGGGTCCCGGGCGGCTCGTCCGGCGGCTCGGCGGCGGCCGTGGCGGCGGGGGAGGCCGTGTGGGCCCTCGGGACGGACACGGGCGGCTCGGTACGGCAGCCGGCCGCCCTCTGCGGGGTCGTGGGGCTGAAGCCGACCTACGGGCTGGTCTCCCGGTACGGGCTCATCGCCTTCGCCTCCTCCCTCGACACCGTGGGGACGTTCACCCGGAGCGTGCGCGACGCGGCGGTGCTGCTCTCGGCGATCGCGGGGCGCGACCCGCGGGACGCGACGAGCCTCGAGGCACCCGTCGGCGACTACGCGGAGGGGCTCGAGCGCGAGGTCCGCGGGCTCCGGGTCGGGGTGATCGCGGAGGCCTTCGGGGAGGGGGTCGAGCCCGGCACGCGCGCCGCGCTCGGGGCCGCCCTCGACCGGTTCGCCGCCATGGGGGCCGAGGTGGAGGAGGCCTCGCTCCCGCACACCGAGTACGCGCTCTCCGCCTACTACCTGATCGCGCCCTCCGAGGCGTCGTCGAACCTCGCCCGGTACGACGGCGTCCGCTACGGGCTCCGGGCGCCCGGGCGCGACTCGGTGGAGATGATGATGCGCACCCGGGGGCAGGGCTTCGGGCCCGAGGTGAAGCGCCGCATCATCCTCGGCACGTACGCGCTCTCGGCCGGCTACTACGAGGCCTACTACGGCCAGGCCCAGAAGGTCCGGACCCTCATCATCCGGGACTACGAGGCGGCCTTCGAGCGGTTCGACGTGCTGGTCTCGCCGACCTCTCCGACCACGGCCTTCCGGATCGGGGAGAAGGCCGAGGACCCCCTCGCGATGTACCTGTCGGACGTGTTCACGATCCCCGCGAACCTTGCCGGGGTCCCGGCGATCTCGATCCCGTGCGGGCTCGATCCCCGGGGGCTCCCCGTCGGCCTCCAGCTCACCGGACCGATCCTGGGCGAGCACACGGTCCTCCGGGCCGCCCACGCCCTGGAGGGGGAGCTCGCGTTCTCGGCCCGCCCCGCGCTCCTCCGGGACGTGGTGGCCTGAGCCGTCGCATCTCGATGGCCTGCGCGCTCCGCCACCCGACCAGGCGGAGGGCGGCGCGCGGGGTCTCCTCGGCCCTCGTCCCGGCCTGACGCCGGGAGCGCGGACGCCCTCGGCACCGGGCCGGGCCGTCGCCGCTCCACCCGGGCGGGTATCGTGGGGGCCGTGGGCGGCTACGAGACCGTGATCGGGCTCGAGTGCCACG
>CAYVCH010000249.1:0-3383 GCA_964449755.1 uncultured Actinomycetes bacterium | reverse complement strand
CGAGCAGCCCCCAGAGCTCCCGGCCGATGAGGGCGGCCAGCAGCAGGACGGCGGCCACCAGGACCCAGGTGAGGAGGTTGCGCTGACGAGGCATGGGGTTCTTCCTACGCATCGCTCCGCCAGGTGGGCCGGTCGTCCACCCCGGAGACGGTGGGGACGAGCCGCCCGGTCGTCGGGAAGAACGGGGGGACTACCCCCTGCAGCATCCGCTGGTCATACACGAAGTTCCGCCCGTAGCCGGTCCGGAGCCCCTGCCGGTCAAAGGTCCCGAAGGCGCCGTAGGTGTTCTGGATCGCGCCCCCCAGCAGGGTGGCCACGCCCCGGGGCCGCCCCCAGTTGTACTGGTCCACGCGGAACTCCCCGTTGGGGGCCATCACGATGGCGTGGATCTGGAGGTTGTCGGGGGCGGCGGGGGTGATCACCACGTCGCCATTCCACGAGAGGACGCCCAGGACCATGGCCGGGTCCACCCCCGGCGGCGGATTCCGGGGATCCACCTCATAGGTGAGGTGGTTGGTGATGGAGACGGTCCCCGTCGCCGCCACCGTCACCCGGGCCTCCCGCTGGAGGGTGCCGGAAAGGCTGGTCACATTCCCATCTGCAAAGAACATCCCGTTGAGGCCCATCGGGTAGGTGGTCGTGACCGGCTGGCCGGATTCATTCGTGGTCACGGTCGTCTGGCCCCCGGCGACGACCAGCTCCGTGGTCCGGCTGTCGCGCTGGATGAGATACCGGGCCTCCCCGCCGACCCCCACCCTGAGGGTCAGGCTGGCGTTGCCCCGGATGTAGACCCCCAGGCCGGGCTGGCCGGCCGGGTCCGTGGCAGGCTGGACGTACACCCCATCGGTGGAGGGGGGCGCCTTCCCGCCCAGGGCCTGCCGGCGCTGGGCCTCGGCCGTGGTGGCCCCCGGCATCGCAATCGGGTCCGTGCCCCGGAAGAAGCCGTTCTGGAACGTCGGGACATCCCGGGTGCCGTTCCGATCCGCGTCGAGCGCGATGGGGGAGCCGTTATTGTAGAACAGCGCGGTCTGGGAGACGCTGGTCACCGGGCCGGTGAAGGTCCCGCTGGGGTTCAGGGCGAAGTGGAACTGGCCGTTGGTATGGACCGGCCCGGAGAAGTTGGTCTGCCCGATAAACCAGACCCGCTCCCCGCTCCGGGTCCGCTGGGTGCTGGTGAACAGGGCATAGCGGGCGAAGTTCTCCGGCTGGACCAGGACGGCCACGCTGCCGTCATAGGTCACCTGTCGCGTCGTCCCCTGGGTCGTCGCGCGGCCCAGGATGCGGTAGCGGTACTCGAAGAGAGCCCCTTCCCCGACCGGCCTCGGGGCCACCGGGCTCGTGAGCGCGAGCTGACACGTGACCGGCTGGCCGCCGCCTCCGGGGTCGTAGGTCAGGCTGAGCGTGGCCTCCCGGGGGCCCACCCGCGTCAGGGGCCCCCCGTAGGACGTGTCCGCCCGGTAGGCGAAGTCGCGCAGGAAGCCGGCCGGGTCATCGTTGTCCCGGTAGGTGTTCACGACGGCCAGCGGGGTGTCCTGCAGGGTGGCCGGGAGGTCCCGGGTGAGGCGGTGGCGGAGCTCGGTCAGGCACAGGGCACCCCCCCCTTCGGCTCCGGCGAAGGCCGCTTTGGCGTGTTTGGCCGCGGTCGCCTGCTGGAACTGGAAGAGGGTGTAGGTCACCGCCGCCCCGCTCACGAGGGTGAGGAGGAGCAGGAACGTGAGGACCGTGACGAGGAGGTACCCCTCCCGGCTGCGAGGACTCATGGCAGATTCCGGACTTTGATCCGGGTCGTCAGCGTCTGCCGGCGATAGCCATCCCCGGGGAGCCGGGGATCCGGCCGCTCCGCCCGGGCCGTGAGCTCCAGGGTGAGGACCCGGATCTCGGCCGCCCGGGCGGCGGTCGTGACCGTCGCCGGGTCGCTGATCACCGTCCCATCCTGGAGGGTGTACCGGACCGCAAAGGTTTCGATATCCGGGATCAGGCGAACAAGCCCCCCTCCGGCGTTCCGGGTCAGGGTCGGGTGGCGGGGATCCGTGGTGTCAATGGCGTAGGTGATGGTCTGCAGCGGCTGGAGGCGGAGGACCTTGCTGGTGATCGCCGGATAGAGATAGCCGACTCCTCCCGGGGAGTTGCAATCCTCGGACGGATTGTGCTGGAGCCCCGGATTGCCCCCCCCGAGCACCCGGGTCACGGTGAACAGGGACCACTGCGTCCTATCCGTGAGCAGGGCCCGATCCCCGACGGTAAAGCCGGCGGTGGAATCGACCCGCCAGACCGCGCTGGTTTGGGATTGGCCGGCCGGTGGGGGGGGTGAGAGTTGGGTAGAAGCGGCAGGGTCGTCCAGGAGCCGGCGGATCGTGAGCACAGGGGGCGTGTTGGTGGCTTGGAACAGGGGAAGCGGCCCGGCCAGGCATGGAGGGGTTGTGGCCACGATCTCATACGGGAGAAGACCTCCCAGCCCGGCGGCCTGCACATCCCGGCTGATCCGGGTCAGGGCCGCCTGGGCCTTCTGCAACATCCGGGCAACCTGTTCTTCGGTCTGGTACGCCCGGGAGAGGGCCACGAACAGTCCCGCGGCCCCGAGCAAAAGCACCACGGCGGCGGCCGATGCGATGAGGAGTTCGACGATCGTCGTCCCTGCCTCTGTCAGGTGGCTTCCCCTGAGCGTCGGTTCTCCCATGCCCCCGTTCTTCCTTACGGGCCGATCAGGGTCTCCTGGGTGACGGTCCGCCCTGCGAAGCGACCCCGCCAGGAGACGGTCACCACAACCCGCTTCATCCCCGGGAGGGGCGTGTCGTTCTGGATAGTCACCCACCGTTGAAACTCAGGGTACACCACGGGGGGGGTCCCCGCGGTCACCGTGCCATAGTCTTCGAAGGGGAAGTTCGCCGGAACGATCTGGGCATACGGGGTGTTGCGGATCTGTTCGAGGCGGTCGTGGGCCAGATAGGCGGCGGTGTCGAGCCTCTTGCTGACACGGTTCTGCTCCATCAGGGCGAGCGCGAGCCCCACGAGGCCGGTGGCGGCCAGGGCAAAGAGGCCCAGGGCCACCAGCACCTCCACCAGGGTGAAGCCCTGCCGGTGGCGTCTCGTTCCCCCCTCCCTGAGGCTTCCGCCCCCCTCGCCTTTCCCCACCCCTTTTCCCCCCCGGCGAGGCCCATCGGCCGCGGCACCTGTGGGGAAACGTTTCCACCCTCCAGGAGGGGAACATGGGCGCTACGGGCCGACAGGCTCGCCCGCTGACTCTCAGCAGGAAGCGTGCCAAGTTTCCTTTCCACCCTCCATGAGGCGGCGGGGCGGGACCCGGCCCCCTCCTCTTGGTCAAATTTTGCGCCTAATGGTTGATCTCTGTCAAGGAAAAAGGCTCACAGGAGGAGGGGCTGAGC
>CAYVCH010000248.1:0-3396 GCA_964449755.1 uncultured Actinomycetes bacterium | reverse complement strand
ACGAGCGGGACGAAGCGGCGGGTCTCGCCGATCGCCCGCAGCACGAGGGCGGCCCGGGCCGCGGCTCCCTCCCGAGGACCCAGGCCGGCAGCCGAGACGAGGTCGAGGGGCTCCAGGGCGAAGGGGTCGAGGCCGGCCCGACGGGCCCAGGCCTGCGCTTCGGCGGCGGAGGGACCACCGGGGCAGACGGCGAGGACGGCCCGGCGGGCACCGACCTGCGACAGCGCCGGCCCGAGGCCCTCGGGCCCGCGGCAGAGGTCCTCGGCCACGGCCGCCGGGGTTCCGGCCGCCTCGACCAGGGCCGCCACGGAGGCGGGGGGAAGCCCGTGGTCCGCCAGGCCAGCACAGAGGGCCACGAGGGCCGGCTCTCGCGCCTCCCTCACCTCCCTCACCCTGGGCCTCCTTCAGCCTGCGGCCCGCAGGGCCTCCAGCAGGAGCAGGTCGTGTTCGGCGAAGGCCCGGGCCACCCCTGCCACCTCCCGGTAGGTGCCCCCCGGCGCCGCCCTCGCCACCGCCGCGGCGAACCGGGGGAGCCACCGCAGCAGGTGGCCACGGAGGAAGGTCAGCTGTTCCCCCCGGCACCGGGCCGCCGCGTCCGCCGTGGGCGCCTCGGCCTCGACGCCGCAGAGGTAGGAGAGGAAGTCGAGCTCCACCGCGACGTGGTCGGGCAGCTCGCCGGCGGCCGCGCCACCCACGGCGAGGCCCGCTCTCGCGTAGGCCCGTTCCACGGCGGTGGCCACCGACGGCGCCGCGGCCGGGTCGACGCTCACGTGGGCCGACTCGTAGGGAGGGCAGGAGGCGGCCCCACCGGCCAGGAACAGCGCCGTGTACTCGGCCCGGAGCTCCTCGCCGTCGCGGGCCAGGGTCGCCACGCGGGCCAGGAGGTCCTGCCAGGCGGGGAAGACGGCGAGCCCCGCCAGGGGGGCGGTGCCCGCCCGCACCTCGGGGAGGGCGGCAGCCAGGGCGGCCACCCGATCCTCGTCGGGGTAGAGGAACAGCGCCGAGAGGACACGGTAGACCAGGCGGCGGGCCTCGGCCACGCCCTCGCCCGCACCCACGGCCTACCCCCGGCGGTCGCCGCGCCGGTCCCCCAGCAGCTCGTAGACGACGGCGGCGATGAAGACCAGCATGACGCCCAGGATGAACAGGGCCGGGGCGAAGGGAAGCCGGGGGTTGCTGAAGCTCACGTCGGTGGGGCGCCCGATGGGGGCCGCGAGGAACAGGTAGCTCACGACCTGCAGGGCGAAGCCCGCGATCACCATGGCCAGGGCGATGGCGCCGCGCTTCATGTCGTCGCCTCCCGAACCTCCTCCGGGACCTCCATGATGGGGAACAGCTTCGCCGCGACCACGAACAGCAGCGCCCCTAGGGCGAAGAGGCCGACCACGATGGCGTACTCCACCCAGGTGGGGCGGTACGAGCCCGTCGGGTACGGCATGAGGGAGCCGGTGGTGAGGGAGGGCACCACGATGAGGAGGCGCTTCCCGATGGCGCCCAGGTTCACCAGGACGCCCGCGATCACCGGCGGCGCCAGGCTCCTCCCCGGCACCAGGTACCGCCAGGCCAGGATGGCCGCGGCCGCCGCCAGGGTGCCCACGCTGGGCCAGAACAGGAAGCCGTAGGAGCCCAGGAGCATCTGCTTCGTGACGGCCGCCTCCCGCTCGTGGCTCGCGTAGATGCCGGTGAGGATCTCCACGGCCGTGAAGTACAGGTAGGCCAGGGTGAGGATGAGCAGGGCGTTGCCGAGCCAGCGGAAGACGTCGGGGCCCAGGCGGTCCTCGGCCCGGAGGCCCCGCCGGGCGACGGCGGCGGCCACGATGAGCAGGCCGACCCCCGACACCCCGGCCAGCGCCACGAAGGCCGGGGCCTGGAGGGCGCTGAACCAGCCCGGCCGACCGGCCTGGAGGCCGAAGATGAAGCCGAGGGTCGAGTGGGCCGTGACCAGGAGGGGGAGGATGGCCACGGCCAGCCAGAAGCTCACCCGGTGGTGTCGCTCCCGTTCCGCCGGCGTGTCCCGGTAGCCGGCCGCCAGGAACCGGTGGAGCCCCTGCAGGGGGCCCGGTACCCGGGCGCAGGCAGCCGCGTCGGCCCGGGCGTCCAGGTAGAGGTAGACCAGGCTGGCGAACAGGTAGCCGGCGATGACCAGGGTGAAGGTGCCGAAGAAGGGGGACTGGGGCCTCGCGTATCGGAACAGGTTCACGATGCCCCGCAGGGGCTGGCCCAGGTCGGCCAGGACGGTGAAGCCGGCGAGGAGGAGGGAGGTGACCGTGAGCAGCTCGGCCAGGCGCGAGATGGGCCGGAGCTTCTGGATGTTGGCCAGGCGGATGAGGGCGGCCACGGTGATGCCGGCGAAGGAGACACCCACGAAGTAGACGTCGAAGGCCACGTACATGCCCCACGGCGCCCCGCGCATGACCCCCCAGTCGCGCAGGCCCGTCACCGCCAGGCCCCTGGCGAACTGGCGGGAGTAGGCGAAGGCCCCCACGCCCACCACGGCCGCCAAGAGCCCGGCGGCGAGCCAGAAGCGGCGGGTGAACTGCCCCACTCCGTAGGGGAGGGTCTCGGTCTTCGTCGCCATGGCTCACACCCTCGCTTCCACGTTCTCGACCGGTCTCGTCTCGGCGTGGGGCGGGTGCCCGCCCGCGTAGAAGACCCGGGGCTCGGTGCCCACCTCCTCCAGCAGCCGCCAGGTGTGCTTCTCGGAGAGGGCCCGGGAGGCCGGGCTCCCGGGGTCGTCCAGGTCCCCGAAGATGAGGGCCCGGGCGGGGCAGTTCTGGACACAGGCCGGCTCCAGGCCCGCCTCCACGCGGTGGACGCAGAAGGTGCACTTCTCGATGATGCCCTTCAGGTGACCGCCTCCGGCGATGCGGCGCCGTTCGGGCCCGTAGGCCCGGTCCAGGTCGGGGTTGTCGTAGGCGGGCACGGCGCCCCCGGTGACGGCGGCGAGGTCGGGATCGTCCCAGTCCAGGTACTGGTGCTCGTCGGGGTCGCGCCAGTTGAAGGTGTTCACGCCGTAGGGGCAGGCCACCTCGCAGTACCGGCAGCCGATGCAGCGGTCCCAGTCGGTGGCGACGATGCCGTCCTCCCGCTTGTAGCGGGCCCCGACGGGGCAGACCTTGACGCACGGCGCGTCGTCGCAGTGCATGCAGGGGCGGGGCATCCACCAGACCTTGGTGTCGGGGAAGGTCCCCTCCTCGAAGCGGAACACGTACATGAAGAAGGAGGCCTGGGGCGTGTCGTTCTCGACCTTGCAGGCCTCCATGCAGGCCCGGCAGCCCCAGCACCGCTCCAGGTCGATGACCATGCCGTAGCGGGGCATCCCTCACCTCCTACGCCGGGTAGACCCGGACCTTCACCTGGAAGCTCTGGTCGGCGGTGTTGGCCACGTACCCCTCC
>CAYVCH010000247.1:2124-3414 GCA_964449755.1 uncultured Actinomycetes bacterium | reverse complement strand
AACGGTGGCCTCCACCACTTCGCGTTCTGGCTCGACGACTGGAACGAGGTCCGCCGGGCCGCCGACATCCTCGCGTACCACGGAGTCCGGATCGACGTGGGGCCCACCCGCCACGGCGTCACCAGGGGCTACACGATCTACTTCTTCGACCCCGTGGGGAACCGCAACGAGGTCTTCACCGGCGGCTACTGGGTGGATCCGGACTTCGAGCCCATCACCTGGACCGAGGACGAGATGGGCCGGGCGATCTTCTACTACGAGGGGGCGCTGAACCAGCGCTTCCTCACGGTCCACAGCTGAGGAGGGACCGGTGGCCGGGGAGCGGCACGAGCCGGAGGGCGGGGAACGGGAGGTGCCGCTCCCCAGGACGGAGCGGCCGGACGCGCCGCTGTACCTGGCCCGGTACCTCGAGCGGAAGGCGCGCGGGGGCGAGGCGGAGCTCCGGGAGCCGCCCGACGACGGGACGCCGCTCTACCTGCGGCGGTTCCGGGCGCGGAGGGAGGCCGCGGAGGGTCTCCTGGCCCCGCCGCCGCTCTGGTCGGGCGGGGATGGCCAGCCGGCCACCGAGGCCTGGGCGGAGACGACCAGGACCAAGGAGATCGTCCCGCCACCGGAGGCCCGGGAGGAGGGCATCCTCGAGATCCACATCGTGCGCCACGCCGAGACCCAGGGCTACTCGGTGGACGGCGGCCTCACCCCGCTCGGGTCCTGGCAGGCCCACCGTCGGGGACACGACCTCTCGAAGGGGATCCGGGAGGGAGAGTCCGTCGTGCTGGTGTGCGCGCCGACGGCCCGCGCGGAGCAGACCGCGGAGCACATCCGCCGTGGGCTCGAGGACGGCGCCGTGCTCTGGGGCCGGGAGGTCCGGCTGGAGGGCCCGATCCCCATGGACGAGTTCAAGAACCTCCAGGTCTGGTCGCCGACGAAGGGGTACCGGGACCCCACCCAGGCCTTCCGCGAGTACCACGCCGTGCTCGAGCGGTACGAGCGCACCGCCATCGGGGACCGGCCGCTGTGGCTGGTCGAGATGGATCGGTTCTGGCGGACCCAGCAGGGCGGCGGTGACCCGATCCACCACTGGATGACCGTGCCGATGCTCCACTTCGAGCCGCCCGCCCACGTGGTGCTGCGGTTCTGGAAGGGGTTCCTCGGGCTCGCCGAGCGCTACCCGGGGGCGAGGATCGTCTGCACGACCCACTCCGGCCCGATGCGAGCCCTGGCCACGTGGGCGTTCGGGTACGACCCGGGCGAGCCCTACAACACCGAGGAGGTCCGGGTCCGGGTCCACCC
>CAYVCH010000247.1:0-2024 GCA_964449755.1 uncultured Actinomycetes bacterium | reverse complement strand
CGCTACTGGTACCCCGTGGCGTTCACCCACGAGATCGACGACTGGCCGGTGAAGAAGGTCCGGCTGCTCGGGGAGGACCTCGTCCTCTACCGGGACGGCAGCGGCAACTACGGGCTCCTCCACGAGCTCTGCCCGCACCGGCGCGCCTCCCTCGTCTACGGACCGGTGGAGGAGGTGGGGATCCGCTGCGGCTACCACGGGTGGCTCTTCGACCACACCGGGAGGTGCCTGGAGCAGCCGGCGGAGCCGAAGGAGTCCACCTTCAAGGAGCGGGTCACCACCACCGCCTACCGGGTCCAGGAGCTGGGGGGCATGCTCTGGGCGTACCTCGGTCCGGAGCCGGCGCCGCTCCTGCCCCGCTACGACGTGTTCGTCATGGACGGGCTCCGCGACGTGGGCCACTGCCTGCTGCCCGTGAACTTCATGCAGATCATGGAGAACGCCGTGGACCCCACCCACGTCGAGTGGCTCCACGGGCGGTACTTCCGGTTCCTCCAGGAGCGGACCGGGGCCAAGGCCGGTCGCACGTTCCAGGGCCGGCACGTGAAGATCGCCTTCGACGTGTTCGAGCACGGGATCATCAAGCGCCGGCTGCTCGAAGGCCAATCCGAGGAGGACGACGACTGGAAGGTCGGCCACCCGCTCGTGTTCCCCTACATGATGCGGGTGGGCGGCGGCGGGGCGCACCAGATGCAGATCCGGGTGCCCGTGGACGACGAGACCACGTGGTTCATCCTCTACACCTGCCACGACCCCGGCGGGGTAGACCTCCCGCCGCACGGGCGGCTCGTCACCTACGAGGTCCCCTGGCTCGACGAGAAGGGGAACCACATCGTCGACTTCATCGAGGGCCAGGACATCATGGCCTGGGTGACCCAGGGCCGGATCGCCGACCGGACCCAGGAGCACCTGGGGAAGTCGGACACGGGCGTCGCCCTCCTCCGGCGGCTGTTCTTCGAGAACATGGCCAAGGTCGAGCGCGGCGAGGACCCCCTCGGCGTGATCCGCGATCCGGCCGCGAACGTCCGGATCGATCTCCCCTGCGAGCGGAACAAGTTCGGCGCGGGGGACGACTTCATCGTCGAGTGGATCGAGGGCGGGTCCTCGCGCTACAGCCCGCAGAAGGAGGAGATCCTGGCCTTGTACCGCCGGGCCCAGGAGGCGAGGAGGGTGGGGGTCGGTGCCTGATCGGCCCGGGCTGCCCGTGGCGCGGTTCCCGGCGTCCGCGCCCGACGTCGGCGACGGCCGACGGCCCCCCGCCCGCGGGCGCTCCGACGGCCGGCCCAGGGACGCCGTCCCCTCCCCGCCCAGGACCTGGACGACCCCCACGAGCGGCGTGCTCGGGGTCCCGTTCGCGTTCTGCCCGGCCTGCGGCGCTTCGCTCGAAGGGCCCGAGGCCTTCGTCCAAGAGCTCTGGGTCTCGGAGGAGAGCGTGTTCCACGTGTGGTGCCCGTCGTGCGGGTTCGTGGGGAACGTGATCCCCGTGCACCGGATGATCGGGCACGAGGCGGAGGGGTGAGGGGTGCTCCGCCGAGCGGTCCGAGGGGCCACCGCTCCCCGCCGATGCCCGGCGGATCTCCCGATGCGCGCTGGCGACCCCTGCGTGGGGCCCCGGCCGGGGCGACCGCTCGCCAGCCGGTGCGCGTCAGGGGCCGCGGGCGATGCACCGGGGAGACCGTACCGGTGCGAGCGAACCTTGTCGGGCGCGGGGGCGGGGCGGGATAAGCGGGCCAGCTCCTCCACGAGGAGCGGACCGCGGCCCGTCGGTCGCGCCCCGCACGGCGGCGGGCGGCCTGGCGATCCTGGGTGCGGGGATCGGGACCGGGGTTCCGACGAGGGATGAACGGGGGTGATGCTGGCCACGGAAGGGGGCAGACGGGAGGAGCTCCGTAGGCACAGGTCGGTGTAGGTGTCGTGGACGGATGCCCGCGAGGGAGGGAGACGGACGATGGCGACGCAGGCCCGTGACCCGAGGTTCCCCAGCCCCTTCGAGGTGGCCACCCCCGAGGGGGCCGAGGGCTGGG
>CAYVCH010000246.1:3197-3418 GCA_964449755.1 uncultured Actinomycetes bacterium | reverse complement strand
CCCTCGGAGGGGGCTGGCGGGTTCTGCGGGTAGCCCCCCGGGGGGCCGGCGCGGAGGTTCTGGAGGCCCGGGGGTGAGCGGGGGCCGCCTCCCGGCCGCCCCCGAGACCAGGGCGGCCGGGGACGTTGAAGGTGTCGGCGGTGGCCCCTAGACTCGGGCGCACCCTCGACCGGTCGTCGCCCGCCCTCGCCGCGGTCGCGGCGGCCCGGGGGGGATCGGAC
>CAYVCH010000246.1:0-3169 GCA_964449755.1 uncultured Actinomycetes bacterium | reverse complement strand
GACGTCGCGGCGGAGCGGGAGCCGGCCGCGGCGAGCGTCGCGGTCCTCGTCACCGACCTGCCCAGCAAGACCCTGGCGGTGAAGGAGGGCGAGACCTTCCTCCTGTGCGACCTCGAGGGGAACCTGGACCACGGCGGCGACTTCGGCCTTGGCCTGTACCACCGGGACACCCGGTTCCTGTCCCAGTTCCGCCTGCGGCTGTCGGGCCGCGATCCGGTGCTGCTCTCGTCCTCGTCGGAGCGGGCCTACATGGCCCACGTGGACCTCACGAACCCGGACCTGTTCGCGGACGGCCGGGTGGTCGTCCCCCAGCAGACGCTGAACGTCCGCCGGATCCGGGCGATCCACGGCCGCCTGTTCGAGCGGGTGCGGGTCAAGAACTACAACCCCTTCGCGGTCTCGGTGGACCTGGAGTTCACCTTCGGCGCCGACTTCGCCGACATCTTCGAGGTCCGGGGCCTGCGCCGGCGCCAGGGGGACCGGGGCCGGGCGGAGGACCCCCGGCTCGAGGGGGACCGCATCGAGTTCGCCTACCTGGGCCGGGACGGGGTGCGCAGGACGACCCGGGTCGCCTTCGAGGCGGCCCCCGACGTGATGGAGGCCGAGGGGTCCCTGGTGCGGACCGTGTTCCGCGTGCAGCTCGGCCCGTACCAGACCCGGGTCATCGGGCTCTCCGTGGAGCCCGCCGTCGGCGAGCCATCACCGCCCGTGGCCTTCGACGTGGCCGTGCACGAGCTCCGCCGCTCCTACGAGGAGTGGGAGCGAGGCTGCACCCGCATCGTCACCGACAACGAGCTGTTCAACCAGCTGCTCGACCGGGGCATCCGCGACCTGCGGGCGCTGTACACCCGCACCGACGACGGCGGCGTCCTGGCCGCCGGCATCCCCTGGTACGTGACGACCTTCGGCCGGGACGCCCTGATCGCCTCCCACCAGCTCCTCATGGTCAACCCCGACCTGGCCCGGCAGGCCCTGGAGCTGCTGGCCGCCCGGCAGGGGACGGAGGTGGACGACTGGCGGGACGAGGAGCCCGGCAAGATCCTCCACGAGATCCGCCGGGGGGAGCTGGCCGGGGCCGGGATCGTGCCCCACACCCCCTACTACGGCTCCGTGGACGCCACCCCCTGGTTCCTCATCGTCTACGGGCTCCACCTGCGCTGGACGGGGGACCTGGAGTTCGCGCAGCGGCTGCTGCCGGCGGCGGAGGCAGCGTTGCGGTGGGTGGACGACCACGGCGACCTCGACGGGGACGGCTTCGTGGAGTACCGGTGCCGGTCCCCCCGGGGGATGCGGAACCAGGGGTGGAAGGACTCCGGGGACGCCATCGTCCACGCCGACGGCCGGCTCGCCGAGCCCCCCATCGCCCTGTCCGAGGTGCAGGGCTACGTCTACCTGGCGAAGCTGCGGATGGCCGACGTGTACCAGTCGCTGGGGGACGAGGCCAGGGCGGAGTGGCTGCTCGCCGAGGCCCACGAGCTGCGCAAGCGCTACCAGGAGGCCTTCTGGATGGAGGACGAGCAGTACTTCGCGGCGGCCCTGGACGGCGAGAAGCGGCAGGTGCGCACGGTCATGTCCAACCCCGGCCACGGCCTGTACTGCGGCATCGTCGACCGGGACCGGGCGGCGGCCCTGGCCAAGCGCCTGCTCTCACCGGACATGTTCTCCGGGTGGGGGATCCGCACGATGAGCAAGGCGGCCACCGCCTACAACCCGATGAGCTACCACAACGGCAGCGTGTGGCCCCACGACAACGCCCTCATCGCGGCGGGCCTGAAGCGGTACGGGTTCATCCGGTCCACCAACCGGGTGGCCACGGCCATGTTCGACGCCGCCATCCACGCCGACGACCTGCGGCTGCCCGAGCTGTTCTGCGGGTTCACCCGCCGCAGCCCGGCCCGTCCCGTCTCCTACCCGGTGGCCTGCTCCCCCCAGGCCTGGGCCTCGGGGGCTCCCTTCCTCATGCTCCAGGCCATGCTGGGCATCTCGGCCCGGGCCCACGAGAACCTGCTCACCGTGAACCAGCCCCACCTGCCCCCCTGGCTGAACACCGTGGAGCTCCGCAACATGCGGGTGGGGAGCGCCCGGATCTCCCTCGTCTTCCGCCGGGAGGGCGACATCACGTCCTTCTCCCTGCTCTCCCGGGAGGGCGACGTCCGGGTGGTGATGGAGGAGTAGGGGCCGCTACCTCGCGCAGGGGCCCGTGGGGACGGCGGCGGTCCGCCCCCGGGCGTCCTCGACGAGGGGGACCACCTCGGTGGAGGCGATGGCGTAGCCCACGCCCGGGTCGGTGGTGGAGGCGGCGAAGACGACCCCCGCCACGGTCCCGTCGGGGAGGACGAAGGGCCCGCCCGAGCTGCCCGGCCGGACCGACGCCTCGAGCTCGTAGACCTCCCGCTCGACGCGGCCGCGGCCGTAGATGTCGCGCCCCACGGCCTCCAGGCGGGCGCGGATGGCCGCCGGCGAGCTCGCCAGGGGCCCTCCACCCGGGTACCCGAGGACGGCGCCTCCGGCCCCGCGCGGGAGCGGGCCGGGGGCCAGGGGCAGCGGCGGGCCGGCGGCCTGGGGGAGGCGCAGGACCGCCACGTCGAGGCGGGGGTCGAACAGCACGGTCGTGGCCTCCAGGCTCCCTCCGGCCGCGGGCCACACGTCGGGGGCCCGCACGCCGGCCACGACGTGGGCGCCTGTCACCACGTACCCCGGGGCCGCCAGGAACCCGCTGCCCTCCTGGAGGCGACCGCAGGCTTCCCCCGTGACCCGGACCGTGCTCTGGTCCGCGGCCCGGGTCGCGGCCGCGGCCTGCCGGGCGGAGGGGAGCCCCACGGCAGGCGCGGGGGCCGGGGGCAACCCGGCGAAGACCTCGGGGTAGCCGAAGCGGTCGAGGAACCGCCTGACCTCGGAGAGGACCGGCGGGGGCGCGGGGAGGGCCGCCGCCAGGGCCCGCACGATGCTCGAACGCTGGATCTCCCTGGCGAGCTGGGGGAAGGGCCCGTTCACCAGGTTCAGGGCGAGGAACCAGACGGCGAGGGCGAGGCCGCCGGCGGAGAGGGCGGCGCCGCCCAGGGCGTCGAGGGGCCGCAGGCGGGTCCGCCGGGCGGCGGCCCGGAGCGCGCTGCCCAGGGACCAGCCCGCCAGGTCGCCCAGGGCGCCGGCGGAGACGAAGGTGGCCGCG
>CAYVCH010000245.1:0-3458 GCA_964449755.1 uncultured Actinomycetes bacterium | reverse complement strand
GTCGTCCCCCACCCCGACTACGTCCGGTTCGCCACCCACTACGGGTTCCGCCCGGGCATCTCGTGAGGCCGCCGACCCCGAGTCCAAGGGCTACGTCTCACACTGCACCTCCTTGCCGCGATCGGAAGCGAACTCCAGCTCCTTCAGGCGTTTGGCGAGGCTCTGCCCCTGCCTCTTCGCCGGCGGACGCTCCCCGGGGTGCTCGAAGAGGCACTCCCCCTTGTCGTTGAAGCGGTGGCGCTTGAGCAGCCCGTGGTGCCCCCAGGTGTTGACCGTTGCGGTGGAGACTCCAAGCAGCCCCACCATCTCGCCCACCGTGAGCATCCCGGCCTCGCGCAGTCGCTCGAACCGGCTCTTGAGACCATAGGCCCGTCGCAGGCCGCGTACCAGCAGCCGGTGGAACGGCTTGCCCTCCCCGGAGGTGAGCCCCCGCTCGTTCAGGAGGGCGGCGACCTCCCCGTCGGTGTGGTGCTCGAGGAGCCGGTCGATCTCGGCGACGACGGCGGCAGGTGTTCTCCGGAGCTCGGGGGCCGACGGAGGGATGGGGAGCTGAAGGCTCTTGGTCTGCCCTCCTTTGAACCGGACGTGGGCGGCGATCCGCTCCGCCTTGAGGAGGGTGACGTCGGCGAGAAGGAGCCGGACCATCCGCTTGCGCTCCCGCTGGGGGGTTCCCGGGTCCCGCCACAGGCGGGGGAAGTCCGCGGCCAGGGCGAGGACCTTCTCCCGCTGCTCCTCAGAGCGGGAGGCCCGGTCGGCCTCCCGGGCGCGCTCGTACTCCTCCTGGGCGGTGGCGAGGGCCCGGAGGCGGTGGTTCCACTCCGCCTCCAAGGCGTCGGCCACCAGGCGGTTCTCTGGGTGGCACGCCATGTAGCGGCGCTGGGCCAGCTCGGCCTCGTAGCGGGCCCGCTCCACCTGCTGGTACCTCAGGCGGTCGGCCTCCTCCGCCCGGGCCTCGAGCTCCCGCTCCACGGCCAGGGCCACCTCGAGGGCCATCGGGGTGAGGCTGGCGAGCAGGAGCTCCCCGACGGCCTCGTCCACCCCCGCCCCGGGGACCACCTGGCAGACGGCCTTGGCGAGCTCCACCCCCTCCCTTTGGCAGACGTAGTCGGGGTGAAGCTGCCCCCGCCGGCTGTGGTAGCGGACGGTCATCCTGCTCCCGCATGCCCCGCACAGCACCAGGCCCTGCAACAGCGCCGGGCCCTCCCGGGGCGGGGAGGCCCGCCGGTCGGTGCCGTGGGCCTGGGCGCCCTCCCTGAGCCTCCGCTGGTTCTCCTCGAACTCCTCCCAGCCGATGTAGCCCTCGTGGGCTCCGGGCAGGAGCACCGTCCACTCCTCCCGGGGGAGGAGCTCGGAGGTCACCCGGCCGTCGGGGAGGCGGCGCTCGCGGCGGCGGCCGAAGAAGAACGCCCCGGCGTACCGAGGGTTATGGAGCACCTGGAGGACCCGGTGGTGGCGCAGGGGCCCCCAGTGGAGCTCCCCCTTGCGGGGGCCGGTGCGCATCCGGCGGGGGAACGACAGCCCCTCCCGAGAGAAGGCCTTCACCGTCGCCCGGGCGGAGCCGGTGCGGCGGAACGTGGCGAACAGGTGCCGGATCGCCTCCTGGACCTCCCGGTCGGGGTCGAGGACCACCTTCCCATCCGGGTCGTAGCAGAGGCCGACCGGGAGCGGCATGCGCAACTCCCCCCGGCGGGCCTTGGAGAGGCTCCCCCCGCGGAGGCGGGACCGGAGCACGTGCAGCTCCGCCTCGCTCATCGTCCCCTTGAGCCCGAGCAGCAGCCGGTCGTTGAAGGAGGAGGGGTCGTAGAGGCCGTCCTCGTCGCAGATCAGGGTGTGGGTGAGGGCGCAGATCTCCAGCAGCCGGTGCCAGTCGGCGTTGTTGCGGGCGAGGCGGGAGACCTCCAGTCCGAGGACGATCCCGGCGCGGCCCATCCCCACCTCGGCCACCAGGCGGCGGAACCCCTCCCGGTCGGCGGCGGAGGCCCCCGAGTGTCCCTGGTCGGAGTCGATGACCACGATCCGCTCGGTGGGCCACCCCAGGGCCACGGCCCGCTGGCGGAGGGCGTACTGGCGCTTCCCCGACTCGGAGTTCTCCACCACCTGCCGGAGGGTCGACTGCCGGACGTAGACGTAGGCGTCGCGGCGGAGGTGGGCCGCGGTGACCTTCTGATGGGCCTCCATCACCTCACCCCCTCCAGGGCGCCGAGGGCCATCGAGGCCAGCACCCGGACCAGCTCGGCGCCGGCCCCCTCCGCGGGGAGCGGTGGATGCCCGTGGGCCGGCGGCGAGCCCGGGATCCGCTCCCAGGCCTCCATCCAGGCGGCCATCCCCTCGCGGAGGAGCACCACCAGCCCGAGGCCGCCCCCGTCGGCTCGGCCGGCGGCCACGGACCGGAGGTCCTCGTAGCGATCCCGGAGCCCCTGGCTTCCGGGGCGCCGGTCATCGGCGTTTTTTTTCCTGCCGGCGGTGAAGGGCCCGCTCCACCGAGCGGGGGTGGACCGTGAGGCCGAAGCGCTCCCGGACCACCTCCGCCAGGTCCCTGGGCCTGAGGGCCGGGTCCCGCTCGAGGGCCCTCTCGAGCTCGTCCACCACCTCCTCGGTGAGCTTGTGGCCGCGGCGAGGACCGGGCTTTCGGGGGACGAGCGCCGGGAGCCCCCCTTCCCCCAGGGCCGCCTTCGCCTGGTAGAAGGTGGGCCGGGAGAACCCGAAGGTCCTGGCGGCCCGGGCGGCCGCCCACCCGTCCACCCCGGCCCGGCGAACCATCTCGTACTTGACCTGGACGAGGTCCCGGGGGTCGAAGAACTCCCCCGGGGCGAACCGCTCGTCCCGCACCCGCTCCGGATGGCGGTGGAGGCTCCTCCGCCTCCTGAGGGCCTCCGCCTTGGGGTCCTCCCCTGGCCTGGCCATGGGTCTCCTTCCCTGAGGTATGTAAGCACGTATATGTCAACCGAGACGCGGTGTCAAGCATCTCCGGTCCCCCGGTCCGTCTGTGAACTGGGAGAATAGTCCGATCAACCGGGAGGACCGGGGAACGGCCCCCGAAGGACGCGGCGCAATCCTTCTAACGCCTGCGGCGCAGTTGGCCTTACGCCACTCGGTCCGCGGCGGGGCGCTCATCGCCCGATCCCCTCCAGGAGGTCCGCCAGCTCCCGCAGATCCTGGGGGCGGAACGGGGAGCGGCCGGCCGCCAGGGCCACGAAGGGATCCTCGGGGCAGGCGCTGGTGAACTGGGCTGGCAGGGAGCGGGGCTCCCCGGAGCCATCGAGGAAGTAGACGCGGTGCTCGCCCCAGTTGTGGCGGTAGGCGAGGAGCTGGAACTCCTGCCCGAAGAGCGGATGGAACGGATGGGTTACCCGGAAGGTTCCTTCCGATCCTCCGCCCTCAGGTGCACTCGACGGTTTGGTCCAACGGGGTCGTGGAGCACTTCAACGACCTGTTCGACAAGCAGTTCTTCCGCACCG
>CAYVCH010000244.1:266-3529 GCA_964449755.1 uncultured Actinomycetes bacterium | reverse complement strand
CTAGCGCGGGCGCAGCAGCAGGTCGCCCGGGGCGAAGACGGCCCGCTCCGCCGCCTTCTGCCTGAGGTGGCGGGCCGCCAGGTCCGCCACGGTGGTCTCGTCGAAGACCCGCTTGATGGCCAGGGCCACGTCGCCCCAGAAGCCCTGCAGGCCGCACCGGGAGTCCTGGAAGCACGTGTGGTCCGAGGGTTCCAGGCAGAACATGGGGAAGATCTGCCCCTCGATGGCGTCGGCGATCTGCCCCACGGTGATCTCCTCGGGGTTCCTGGCAAGGCGGCATCCTCCGCCCGCGCCCCGGAAGCTCTCCACCAGGCCGGCCTTGTGCAGGGCCCCGAGCTGCTGCTCCAGGAACCGCACGGGCACCTGCTGGGCCTCGGCGATCTCCCGGGCCGGCACCAGCACACCCTCCCGGCGACGCAGGGCCAGCTCGATCATGGCCCGCATCGCGTACTCGAGCCTCTGGGAGACTTTCAGCACCGCTCCACCCTCTACGCAGCGTAGGGTGGGGTGCACAGGGTGTCAACGCGGTGATGCGGTGAGGAGCCTGCGGGACGCGGGACCGGCCCCGGAGGGACTCCGGGTGGTCTACGCCGACCTGGACGGGACCCTCCTCGGCCCCCGGGGGTCCCTGTTCGCGGTGCCCGGCGCCCCTCCCAGCGCCCGGGCCGCCCGCGCCGTGGTGGCCCTCCACGAGGCGGGGGTGGAGCTGGTGCTGGTGTCGGGGCGCTCCCGTCCCGGCGTGCTGGAGCCCGCCCGCCTCCTGGGGGCCGGGGCCCACGTGGCGGAGCTGGGGGCCCTCCTCGTGGAGGGCCTTCCCCCGGAGGCCACCGTGGTCACGAACTTCGGGGCCTTCCCCGGGGGCGGCACCCCCTTCGAGGCCATGGCCCGCTCGGGCGCCGGCGCCTTCCTCCTGGAGCGGTTCCGTGGGCGGCTGGAGCCGTACCCCCCCTGGTCCGCCGAGCCCCGGGAAGCCACCATGCTCTTCCGGGGCCTCGTGGATCCCGTCGAGGCCACGGCGGCCCTGGAGGCCGCCGGGTACGGCTGGCTGGAGCTGCAAGACAACGGACGTCTGCACCGTCCCTCCCCCCACCTCGACCTCCCGGAGGTCCACGCCCTGCACCTCACGCCCCGGGGGGTCACGAAGGCCTCGGCCGTCCGGCTCCACCGCGAGCGCCACGGCATCCCCGCCGAAGCGGCGGTGGCCGTGGGGGACTCCGCCACGGACCTCGGGATGGCCGCCGAGGTGCGGATGGTCATCATGGTCGCCGGCGGGGCCGGGGCGGCGACGGAAGCCCCGCCGCCCAACGCCTTCGCCGTGGAGGCGGCCTGCGGTGACGGGTTCGCCGAGGCGGTGGGAGCCCTGCTCCGCCCGGGCCACTGAGCCCGGGATAGACTGCACCCGATGCTGCCCAGCGCCCGGGCCGGCCCGAGCGCGGGGGAGGGCCGGCCCGCCCGCACGGTGATCGTGGCCTCGAACCGGGGCCCCGTGACCTTCGTGCCAGACCAGGAGGGAGGCTTCCGCCCCGAGCGCGGCGCCGGCGGCCTCGTCACCGCCCTCCTGGGGGCGATGCACGCCACCGACGGGCTGTGGCTCGCCGCCGCCATGACCGATGGGGACCGGGCGGTGGCCCTCCGGGCCGGGGGCCGGGTGGACGTGGCCACCGACGGCCGCACGTCGCGCCTGCGCTTCGTCCTCGTGCCCCCCAGGACCTACGACCGCTACTACAACCAGGTCGCCAACGGCATCCTGTGGTTCGTCCACCACTACCTGTGGGACCCGGTCCGCTCCCCCAGCTTCGGCCGGGAGACGGAGGCCGCCTGGCGCGACTACGTCGCCGTGAACCGCATCTTCGCCGAGGCCCTGGCGGAGGAGGCCGACCGGGCCACCCACCCCCCCGTGTTCCTGGTCCAGGACTACCACCTCTCCCTCGTCCCCCGCCTCCTCCGGGAGCGCCGGCCCGACGCCCTCATCGCCCACTTCTCCCACACCCCCATGTCGGGCCCCACTTACCTTCGGATCCTGCCCACCGAGATGCGGGACGGCCTGCTCCGCGGGCTCCTCGGGGCCGACGTCCTGGGCTTCCACTCCCGGGCCTGGGCCGACAACTTCCTCATGTCCGCCCGTTCCGTCCAGGGGGCCCGGGTGGACCTCGCCCGCTCCCGGGTGGTGATCGAGGGCCGCGAGGTGCTGGTGCGAGTCCATCCCATCTCCGTGGACCCGGAGGCCATGCGGGAGAAGGCGGCCACACCCGGCGTCGACCGGATGCGGCGGCAGATCGAGCGGTGGCGGGGTGGCGCCAGGCTGGTCCTGCGGGTGGACCGCCTGGAGCTCACGAAGAACATCGTCCGGGGCTTCCAGGCCTTCGGCCTGTTCCTCCGGACCCACCCGGAGTGGCGCCGGCGGGTCCGGTTCCTGGCCCTCCTCAGCCCCTCCCGCCAGCAGCTCTCCGAGTACCGGACCTACCGCCGGGAGTGCCTGGCCGAGGCCGAGCGGGTGAACCGCGAGCTGGGGGAGGCCGGGTGGTCCCCCATCGAGGTCCGCATCAAGCAGGGCTACCCCCGGGCCCTGGCCGCCTACGCCGTCTACGACGTGCTGCTGGTGAATCCCGTGTTCGACGGCATGAACCTGGTCTCCATGGAGGGTCCCCTGCTCAACCGCCGGAACGGCGTCCTCATCCTGTCCCGCAACGCCGGCGCCTACTGGCGGCTGGGCCGCTACGCCCTCGGCGTGAACCCCTTCGACCTCCGCGAGACCGCCGAGGCCATCGCCCGGGCCCTGGAGATGCCCGAGCACGAACGGGCCAGGCGGGCCAGGGGCCTGGCGCGCTTGATCCTCGCCAACCCGCCCGAGCGCTGGGTGCGGGAGCAGCTGGACGACCTGGAGGAGGCCACCCGGCGTCGCCCCGGCCGCCCCGGTCCCTAGCCTCCCGTCTCCAGGTAGTCCTCCCCCAGGACCACCACGAGCTGGGCCGACTTCCGCACCCCCTCCAGGTCCTCCGGCAGCTTCCGGACGGCGGCGCCGCCCAGGAACGCCTGGGCGAGGTGCTCCGCGTTCACCCGGTTCTGGGCGGAGGGCCGGAAGTAGACGACGGTCCTGGCGACGGGCTTGTCCGGGGCATCGGCCGGCGGCTGCACGGCCTCGTAGCCCTGCTCCTCGAGCAGCGCCTGGGTGTCGGCAGCGAGGCCCGCCTGGGCGGTGCCGTTGAAGACGGCAATCCGGACCCCCTGCTGCTGCGGCGTGGGCGGCGCCTCCTCCCGTTCGG
>CAYVCH010000244.1:0-226 GCA_964449755.1 uncultured Actinomycetes bacterium | reverse complement strand
CGGGGGTGGCCGGACGGGGCGTCCGCCCCCCTCCGGAAAGGCCCGGACCAGCACGCCCACGCCCCCCGCGACGAGGGCAGCGATGATCAGGAGCCTCGCGACGCTGGTCCCCACGGCTCCTCCCCCGGCGCCGGCGGCGCCGTCCGGCGCATCCTACCCCGGGCCACGGGCGCTGCCCACGGCGGGCATTCAAGGATCCGGCCCCACCGGCCGAGAGGGAAGGGGG
>CAYVCH010000243.1:0-3534 GCA_964449755.1 uncultured Actinomycetes bacterium | reverse complement strand
TCGTCGTAGGAGGGGAACAGGGCCCGGAAGGACGGGTCCATCAGCTCCCACATGGTCCGGGGGTCGGGCTCCTCGTGCGCGAGGGCCGCCTCCAGGAAGGCCTCGGCCGCCTCGCCCACCCGAGGGTCGTCCGCGGAAAGCGGCACGAGCTCCCCGGTCGGGCAGGTGATGGGGCCGCCGGGCAGCCTTAGGTCGGGGCCCACCCACCCGCGTTCCTCGGGCGAGGCCTCCGCCGTGGCCGAAGCCGACGACGGCTGCGGGCTGGGGGAACCCCCGGGGCTCCCCGGAGAAACGCGCGCGCAGGCCAGGGCGAGGACCAGGGCGGCGGCACCGAGGGTCCTCCTCCCCACGGCCCTCACGCCCCCGCCGGCGGGGGGAGCGTCCCCTCCGCCACCTGCTCGGGCAGCGTGTAGGAGATCGTCCCCAGCGCGGCCCCGCTCCCCTGCTAGACGAACTCGAAGGCCGTGGTGAGGGAGGGGAACTCCACGCCGTACGTGGCCGGCACCACCTGCTCGTAGGGCTCCCCGGTCGCGAGCTCCATCGTCACGATCTTCGCACCGTCGTCCCAGATCGGGTAGGGGTAGAAGGAGGCGGTCGGCAGGGCCACGAAGTGGTAGACGGGGCCGGGGACGAGTTCGACCGCCACCTTCCCCTCGGCCGCCGAGAGTGAGGCCACCTCGGCCCCCACGACCCAGAGCTCGGTGTCGCGCAGGGGGAGGGCTCCGGGCTCGAAGGCCGGCTCGTCGGCGAGGAGCTTGGCCAGGCCCTCGAGGAGATCGGCGCCCTCCGAGAGTCCCACCGGCAGGTACAGGAGCACCCCGCCCGGGTCGGCGGCGAGCTCGCCGTGGGCGGTCGTCCACCACCCCGTCTCGGCCGACGCCGCCAGCGCCCCGGGCCGGAACCCGCCGGTCAGGGCGTAGGCGGCAGCCAGCCCGGCGGCGCTGCTCAACAGCTCGCGGCGCGTGAGCCGGGGTGAGTGGTCACGGCGGCTCATAGGTCACCGTCCCGGACCCGGGGAACCCGAGGTAGCGCGCGACTCCCCCACGCGACAGGTCAATCTGAGTATCTTGCCCCGCCCTGTCCGTTGCGCGGGCCACGACGCTCTTGCCCCCGTAGGAGATCCGCACCCACTTGTCGTCGAGGAAGCTCAGGTCACTCCGGACGGCCACCGTCAGGTCGTTGGTGTGGAAGATGTCCCCGTTCCTCATGGCGAAGTTGGGGAGCTGCTCGCCAGCGCCGTAGCGGGTCGCAACCGCTGTTCCTTGGGAACCCGTGTAGTTCCCGGTCGGAACCTTCAACGTGCAGATGTATCCGTTGCACTGGAGCGTGGGCGGGTTCGGCGAGTCCGGGGACTTGGTGCAGTTCCACCCGTTCACGTAGGCCCGGATGTTGTTCGCCCAATCCAGCGCGATCCGCCAGCGCGGCTTCCCGTAGAGGTTCACATCGGCCTGGGTGATGGTGATGAGGGTGGTCACCTTCGACTTGTCGTTGTAGCCCGTGTAGACGCGCTCGTACGTCCTGCCGTCGTTCGTGTCGGTGAAGCAAGAGCAGTCCGGGCACCAGGTGACCTGCGACCAGATCACCGCGTACTGGTCCGTGGCGAAGGCGTCGCTCCCGATCCCGGGCGTGATGAAGTCGAGATCCGCCCGGGGTCTGCTGAAGACATCGTTCAAGCGGGTCACGAGCTGGCCGGCGCGGTCCCCGTTCGTCATCCGGGCGACCACCGCCGAGGCACCCGAGCACGTCGAGCCCACGGTGAGCTCGTACCAGCCCGTGGAAGGGACGTACCGGGACCGCGCGAAGTTGGACGCGCACCCCGACCGCGGCTGCCTCGGGTTTGGTCCGCAGGACATCCCTGACCTCGATCGTGGATGGGCGAGAAGTTACCCCCCCCGGGGGGAAGGTTGTCAAGCTGCGCATCGTCGAGCGGCCCCGGAGCAGCGCGCCCCGCCTCCTCCTGCAGGTCCACCCTCCCGGGGCTCAGCCCCCGGCCGGCTCCAGCTCGTAGCCGATCTCCCGGGCCGCCATCTCCAGGCAGGCGTCCCGCATGTGCTTCGGGCTCACCTCGCTGTCCCGGAGCAGGACCTGGATGGCCATCCCGTCGACGAAGGCCCCGATCCGCAGGGCCTGCTCGTGGGCGTCCCCCGGGGGGAACTCGCCGGTCTCCTGCCCCTGGCGGATGATCTCCTCGATGCTCTGCCGCCAGCGGCGGTCCAGGACCTCTCGCTCCCTCGCCAGCTCGGGGTCGCGCAGTGCCCGCACCCAGATCTCGAGCCACAGGGCCCACTCGTCGAGGGGCTCCTCCCCCGGCAGGTAGCCGGGGGTGGACAGCTCGATCAACCGGGCCAGGCGGTCCGCGGCCCTGGGCAGGCGGCGCACCTCCCGCGACGTCCTGAGGTAGAAGCGGTCGTTGGCGAAGGTGAGGGCCTCCCCGAGGAGGCGGTCCTTGGAGTCGAAGTAGTAGAGGATGAGCCCCGGCGACACCCCGCAGCGCTCGGCGATGTCGGAGATCCTGGTCTCGGACAGGCCCCGCTCCGTGATGACCCGGACGGCCGCCTCCAGGATCTCCTGGTGCCGGCCCCCGACCGGCCGCTGCCGCGCCACGCTCACCCCGACCTCCGGTGGATTGAATCCGACACAGGCCGGGCCCGGGCCCGGCCTGGATGCTCCGGCGTCGCCGGCCACTCTACGGCATCTACCTGGGCTGTCAACGAGCCGGGCGCGGGGCGGGCTTGACTCGCGGTTCAAGGGCCTGGATGCTACGGGGTGGCGGAGGGACGCTACGGGGTGGCGGAGGGACGATACGCCCGGAGGACGCCATGGCCAACACCTACGACGCGATCGTGATCGGCGGCGGCCACAACGGGCTGGTGGCCGGCGCCTACCTGGCCCGGGCGGGGGCCCGGACGGTGATCCTGGAGGCCCGGGACAAGACCGGCGGGGCCGCCGACACCAGCAGCCCGTGGCCTGAGCACCCGGACTTCCGGGTGACCACCTACTCCTACGTGATGAGCCTGATGCCGCCCACCATCATCCGGGACCTGGGCCTCGAGCGGCACGGCTACCGGGTCTACCCCATGGGCCCCTACTACCAGGCCTTCCCCGACGGCACCTCGATCAGCCTGTACGCCGACGACGCCAGGAAGAACTACGAGAGCGTGGCCAGGTTCTCCAGGAAGGACGCGGAGCGGCTGCCCGAGTGGGACGCGTGGCTGGCCCGCGTCGCCGCCATCCTCGGCCCGCTGCTCATGCGGGTGCCGCCGAAGCTCGGCTCCACGGCCCCCCGGGACGTGCTCGACACGGCTGCCGTGGCCTGGCGGGTGCGCAGGCTCGGCGTCCGCGGCGTGGGTGACGTCACGAAGCTCTTCACGATGAGCGTGACGGAGCTGCTCGACGAGTGGTTCGAGTCCGACGCGGTGAAGGCGGCCCTCACCGTCAACGGCGTCATCGGCACCTGGGCGGGGCCCGACGAGCCGGGCACCGCCTACGTGATGCTCCACCACTCCATCGGGGACGTCGGCGACGGGCACCTCG
>CAYVCH010000242.1:0-3535 GCA_964449755.1 uncultured Actinomycetes bacterium | reverse complement strand
CCCGGCGCGGGTGGTCACGGCCGCTCGCGTTGACCAGGAGCACGTCGGGGACGGCGCCCAGGGCCCGCACCACCCGCTCCAGGAGGGGCCCCTCACGGAGGGCGAGCAGCCCGGGCAGATACGGGCCGGCGGCGTCGCCGGCGACCACGGCCTCGGCCACCACCCGGCCCTGCCGGAGGAGCGCGGCGGCCGCCCAGGCCGCATCGCCGCCCCCCGTGGCCGAGGCGAAGAAGGTGCCGGCCACCGCGGCCCCCTCGGGGGGCTGCCAGGGGGGCGACTCGTCGGCGGCCCGGGCCAGGGCGACCTGGAGGCGCTCCAGGTCCTCCACCGCAACCGGCCATGTCCGGGGTTCCACGGGTCGCCCAGGCGAGTCTGCCAGACGGTGCTCCGGCTGCCCCGGCCATGATGGTTGAGGTCCGTCCGCGCCTGGGGGATCATGCGAGTCCCGTGGCCGAGGGGAGCGGGCGCACCCGGCGCCTCCTGGCGGCGCTTGCGGCGGCGACCCTGTGGGCGTCGCTCGGGCTTCCCGCCCTGGTGGCTGGCGCCCCCGCGTGGGCCGCCCCCGTCGCCGCCTCCCTGACGCTCTCGGCCGCGCCGTCGTCCCTCGTGGCCGGGGAGCCCATCGTCCTGTCGGGATCCCTCTCCACCGAGGCGGTGTGCCTGGCCGGGCGGACGGTGACGCTGGAGCGCCGGCTGGCCGACGGGAGCGGGTGGGAGGTGGCCGGACAGGTCCTGACCGCTGACGACGGGGGGTTCGCGGCGACCCTGACGCCGGCCTTCAGCGCGCGGTACCGGGCGGTAGTGCAGGCGACCGACCGGGACGGCACGGCCTGCGACGGGGCCGTCTCGGCGGCGGCGGCGGTGGCCGTGGCCGCCCGCGTCGAGGCGGTCCCTTCGCGGATCACGGTGGCCTCCGGGGGCTGCGTCCGGGTCCGCACGACCGTCAGCCCCGCCAAGCCGGGCCAGACGGTCCGGGTCGAGCGGTGGCGGGGCGACGGGTGGGTCGCCGTGGCGACGGCGGTCCTCGACGGCGCGTCGGAGGCGGCCCCGAGGCTCTGCTTCGCCTGGCCGGACCTCGGTGCGGTGTCGCTCCGGGTGGTCTGGCCCGTCCAGGACGCCCTGAACGCGGCGGGCGAGAGCGCCACCCTCGCCCTGGAGGTCGTCCGCGCGCCCTGGATGGAGCGGATCGACCAGCTCGTGGCCGGGCTGAGGGTCTCGGTCTCCGTGGCCGAGGCCGGCGTCTTCCGCTACCGGCGGGCCGACTCGGTGGAGCGAATTCCCGCCTCCAACGAGAAGCTGTTCCTGTCCATGGCCCTCCTGGACGAGTTGGGGCCGGGCTTCCGGGTCCGCACCAGGGCGGCCGCCGGGGAGGTGGAAGGGGGGGTGGTCGGGGGCGACCTGTGGATCCTGGGGCGCGGGGACCCCTGGGTCGGCCGGAGCTCCCTCCGGGCGCTGGCGCGGCGGATCGCCGCGTCGGGGGTGACGCGGGTGCGGGGCTCGGTGATGGGCAGCACCGGCTACTTCGCCCGCGACTGGTGGGCCCCGGGGTGGCGGGACGATGCCCACCTCTATGTCGCCCTCCCCACGGCCCTGACCTTCGAGGGCAACCGACGACGAGGCCGGAACCTCACCGACCCCGAGCGGCGGACGGCGGCGGCCCTCACGCGTCGCCTGGAGGCCCTCGGCGTGCGGGTGCGGGGGCTGCCAGGAGCCGGCCAGGCGCCGGTGGGGCTCCGCACCCTGGCGGCCGTGCCCTCCCGGCCCCTGGGGACGTTCCTCCGGTCCATGAACCACGACTCGTCCAACTTCGTCGCCGAGGTCCTTGGCAAGCTCCTTGCGGCCAGGACGGCGGGGCCGCCCGGCACGATCGCCGGCGGGGCGGCGGCCATCCGGGGCTGGGCCGCGGCGCGGGGCGTGCAGCTCGTGGCCTACGACGGCTCGGGCCTGTCCTACGGGAACCGGGTCACCGCCGCCGACGTCGTCCGGCTCCTCGAGGCGGCGGAGCGGGAGGCCTGGGGGGAGGTCCTGCGGGAGTCCCTGCCCGGGCCCGGGGAGGGGACCCTCCGGTCCCGCCTCGCCGGCATCCCCGTCCGCGCGAAGACCGGGACCCTGTCGGGGGTCTCGGCCCTCTCGGGCTGGGTGTGGCTGGAGCGGCTCGGCGCCTGGGGGGAGTTCTCCATCCTCTCCCGGGGGCTCTCCAAGTCGGAGGCCGTCCGCATCGAGGACGCCGTCGTGCGCATCCTGAACCGTTCGGCCCGCTGAAGGGGGCGGTCTTCAGCGGAGGCCGGCGGCCCGCTCGATGGCCCGGGCGGCCGCCAGGACCTCCCGGGCGCACCGGCGCCCCGGCGCGCGGCCCGTCCGCTCCACCGGCCCGGAGACCGAGACCACCGCCACCGCCGTGCCTGCGGCGTCGAGGACCGGCGCGCTCACCGAGGCGACCCCGACCTCCCGCTCGCCCACGCTCTGCGCCCAGCCCCGGGAGCGGATCCCGGCCAGTTCGGCCCGCAGGCGGTCGGGGCTGGGGGTGGCGGGGGTGAGCCGCGGGGCCCGGGCCAGGAGCCGCTCGCGGTCGGCCTCGTCGGCGAAGGCGAGGAACACCTTGCCGGCGGAACCGGCGGTGAGGGGCAGGGCCGCCCCCACCGGCACGATGGTGCGCAGCTCCCTCGGCGACTCCACGGCCTCCACGCAGATGCGTCGGTCGCCCACCCGCACGTAGAGCTGCACGCTCTCCCCGGTGGACTGGCTCAGGCGGCGGAGGGCCGGGCCGGCCGCCTCTCGGACGGACACGGCGGCGGCGGCGGCCTGGCCCAGCGACAGCAGGCGAAGGCCCAGACGCCAGCGCCCGGGGCCCTCCCGGGCGAGCAGCCCGTGGGCTTCCAGGGCCGTGGCGAGCCGGTGGGCCGTGGCCCGGGAGAGGCCGGTGGCCTCGACGATCTCGGGCAGGGAGCGGGCGCCGGCCTCGACGGCGGCGAGGACGCCCACCGACCGGTCGAGGACGCCGACGCCGGACCGTGCTACAGTGAGGCGCATCTTGCCATGCAAGATATCATCTCGAATATTGAGACACCCCTTCTCGGGAGGCGCGTCGCGGTGGCGGGGATGACCCTGGCGGCGAAGGTCTGGGAACGGCACGTCGTCCGGCGCGCCAAGGGCGAGCCCGACCTCCTCTACGTCGACCTCCACCTCGTCCACGAGGTCACGAGCCCCCAGGCCTTCGACGGGCTGAGGATGGCCGGGCGCCGGGTCCGCCGGCCCGACCTCACCGTGGCGACGATGGACCACAACGTCCCCACGACCCCCGGCCCGGTCGAGGACGAGGTCTCCCGCCGGCAGATGGAGGCCCTCGAGCGGAACTGCCGGGAGTTCGGGATCACGCTGTTCCCGCGGGGCCACGCCGGCCAGGGCATCGTCCACGTGATCGGCCCCCAGCTCGGGCTCACCCAGCCGGGGATGGTGATCGTCTGCGGCGACTCCCACACCAGCACCCACGGCGCGTTCGGCGCGCTCGCGTTCGGGATCGGGACGAGCGAGGTCG